>CAMVOG010000013.1 GCA_947169005.1 uncultured Clostridia bacterium
GTTACATTGACCGGTTCGCTCAGGATTCGCACCTGATTCCCTCTTTCCCGGCAGCGAAGAGCTGCCGGACACTCCAACCGTTTGATTCAGTTTTTATTTCTTCAGATGATGCCAAATCATTTATAGCACATTGACCGGGCGTTTGCAATTGTAGAAAAGCGCCGATTTTCCTGCACTGTTATGCATTTTTTGTTGTAATTGTGTATAAGTATGCATTTTGGGGCCAGGAATGGGCAGCAGCTCAGCGCGGAGGGCTTGCATTTCCCGGCGCAAAAAGCTATGATAGAGGCAGGGAAAGCAAAGCCCCTTGAGGGAAAGGAACAAAAGCCATGAACATCCTGGACTATATCGACTGGCGGGGGGACCTGTCCTTTGCCGCCGCACCGCTGGGTGAGGTGGACAACCTCATTTTTGCCAAGCTGAGCTATCTGGACCTGCGGGGTCTGGTACCCGAGGATTTCGCGGGGGCGGTGACGCTCCGCGCCCTGCGGGAGGCTTACCGCCGGGAGGGGCGGCTCCCCCTCAGCCCCAACAGCAGCGACCCCGGCCCCCTGCTGGACAAGGCGGCGGCCTCCGCCCGCTTCGGCGGCGTGCTGCTGCGCGGCTTCCGCAGCCGCACGGACCGGGAGGACCAGAGCCAGTTCGCCGCCGTCACCTTCTGCCCGGAGGCGGGCCCCGCCTGCGTCGCCTTCCGGGGCACGGACAACAGCATCGTCGGCTGGCGGGAGGATTTCAATTTCAGCTTTCTGCCCCACACGCCCGGCCAGGCGGAGGCGGCCCGCTACCTCAGCTACGCCGGGGCGGCCCTCTCCGGGCCGCTGGTGGTCTGCGGCCACTCCAAGGGCGGCAACTTCGCCGTTTACGCCGCCGCCTTCTGCGCCCCCCAGCTGCGGGAGCGGATCGTGAAGGTCTATTCCGACGACGGGCCGGGCTTCCACCGCTCCATCGCGGACTCCGCGGAATACGCCGCCGTGCTGCCCAAGGTGCAGAAGCTGCTGCCCGAGACCTCCCTGGTGGGCATCCTGCTGACGGACCGGGAGAGCCGCAAGGTCATCCGCAGCGAGGCCAAGGGCCTCAAGCAGCACGATCCCCTCTCCTGGCAGGTGCAGGGCCCCGCCTTCGTCCCGGCGGACGCCTCCTTCGCCAGCGTCTTCATGGACGAGACCCTGGAGCGCTGGATCGGCGGCCTGGAGGACGAGGAGCGGGCCACGGTGGTTTCCGCCATCTTCGACAGCCTGGACGCGGCGGGGGTGGAGACTCTCACGGAGCTGAACAGCAAGCGCTGGGTCAGCTACAACGCCATCCTGCGGGCCGTGCGGGGCCTGGACCCCAAGGTGGTCTCCGGCGTGGGGAACGCCCTGAAGGAGTTGGCTGCCGCCGGGGGCGACGTGCTGTGGAACGAGACCCGCAAGGTCTTTGAAAAGCTCGATCCGACCCGCCTGCTGCGGGGCGGAGACACGACGAAAACGGAGGAATGACCATGATCGCCTTTCTTTGTTCCAGACCCGTTGACCGGGAGACCAACACCGTGGACCCCTCCAACGGCTTTCTTGAGCTGCTGCTGGCCGCCGCAGGCGGCCGTGCCCTGCGGGGCCTCCACGTAGCCTCGGATCCGGAGGATGCCGAGAGCACGGCCTTCTACGCCGATTTGACCCGCCGCGAGTTCGAGGAGGCGGGCCTGCGCTTCGCCGCCTACCGCGTGCTGGACGGCCGGACCGCCGCCGAGGCGCCCGCTCTCGTGGCCGGGTCGGACTTTATCGTGCTGGCGGGTGGCCACGTCCCCACCCAGAATCGCTTTTTCAACGCCATCGGCCTCAAAGCGCTGCTGGCAGGCTGGGAAGGCGTACTCACCGGCATTTCCGCCGGGACCATGAACGCCGCGGCCACCGTCTACGCCCAGCCGGAGCTCCCCGGCGAGGCCGTGGACCCGGCCTATGAGCGCTTCCTGCCCGGGCTGGGCTTGACGGAGGTGAACGTCCTCCCCCACTATCAGCTGGTGAAGGACGAGGTGCTGGACGGGCTGCGGGTCTTTGAGGACGTGACCTATCCCGACAGCCTCGGCCGCTGCTTCTACGCCCTGCCCGACGGGAGCTTTCTCTATCTGCGGGACGGCAAGACCGAGCTGCGCGGGGAAGCGTGGCGCATCGCGGATGGCCGCTGCGAAAAGGTCTGCGAGCCGGGCCATGCGCTGGCGCTGTAAGGAGTTTTTCACGCCTCTTGACACCGTATATGACACCATGCTATAATGCAGCCGAAAGGTCGTGCCGCCGTGAGCCAGTGGGATAAGCTGATTGCAGACATTTTGCGCGAGGATCCGCATCTCCGCTTTGAGGACTTATGCAAGGCGCTGGAAAAGATGGGGTATACGGCGCGTCAACCCCGAAGCGGGAGCAGTCATTACACGTTTCGCAAGGCCGATCATATGCCGATCACGATCCCAAAGCACCAGCCGCTGAATAAAGCATATATTGCCATGGTTGCGGATATCGTAAGGACGTACAAGGCAAACGAGGAGGAAACGGGCCATGAATAAGGATTTGAATTACTATATGAGCCTTCCGTACCGCGTGGAAGTCGTAGCGGACAAGGACGAGGGCGGCTTCGTCCTGCGCTGCCCCGAGCTCAACGGCTGCGTCACCGCTGCGAAAACCATTGAGGAGGGCTTCAGACTTTTGGAGGACGCCAAGCAGGAATGGTTTTCCGCGTGTCTCGAGGATCATATCGCCATCCCGGAGCCGATGGGGGCGGAGGACTACAGCGGTCAGTTCAAGCTCCGTCTGCCGAAGTCTCTGCATCGGCTTTTGGCGCAGCGTTCCAGCGAAGAGGGCGTTTCCATGAATCAGTACTGCGTCTATCTGCTGAGCAAGGGCGTCTGAATATCCAAGGGCGCATGCGGCGCTTTCATGTGCGCTGCACTTGAAACATGAAGGACTCTCTTTTACTCCCCCGTTTCGGCCGTTTTTTGCGTTGACAAACGCCGCCGAAACGGGTATTCTTATATTATGGCAGAATATCGACCTCTGCCGAAATCTGACTGAATAAAGGGGGAAACGTCATGGACGCTGGAAGTAACGGCGGCACAGCGGCAGGCCGAAGTCGCCGGGGCAGCTTGCGGCGCGAGGACGTTTCCGCGCCCCGGTCCTGAACCAAACCTGCTGTGTCGGGCTTCCTTATCCTGGACGATCTGATCCAAAAGGAGGACAACCGATGGCAGAACACAACGTCACCGTCGAGGGGACCCTGGAGGTCCTGCTCAATGAGAAGAAGTATTCGACCCTGAAGGACATTCTGGTCACCATGAACCCGGCGGATATCGCCGCCGTCTTCGAGGAGCTGGAGGAGGAACGCACTCCCCTGCTCTTCCGTCTGCTGCCCAAGGAGCTGGCGGCGGAAACCTTCGTGGAAATGGAGCCGGAGCTGCAGGAGCTGCTGATCCGCGGCTTTTCCGACACGGAGCTGAAGGAGGTCCTGGAGGAGCTGTACGTGGACGACGCGGCGGACCTGGTGGAGGAAATGCCCGCCAACGTGGTCAAGCGCATCCTCACCCAGGCGGACCCCCAGATGCGCAAGGAGATCAACGAGATCCTGCGCTTCCCGGAGAACTCCGCCGGCTCCATCATGACCACGGAGTACGTCTCCCTGCGCCCGGCCATGACCGTTTCGGAGGCCTTCACCCGCATCCGCCGCACGGGCATCGACAAGGAGACCATCTACACCTGCTACGTCACCGAGGACCGGCGGCTGCTGGGCTTCACCTCCGTGAAGGACCTGCTGCTGATCGACGACGACGAGAAGCGCATCTCGGAGATCATGAATCCCAACGTCATCTCCGTGGGCACCATGGACGACCAGGAGGAGGTCGCCCAGATGATGAGCAAGTATAACTTCCTGGCCCTCCCCGTGGTGGACACGGACCAGCGCATGGTGGGCATCGTCACCTTCGACGACGCCATGGACGTTCTGGAAGAGGAGGCCACGGAGGATATCGAGAAGATGGCCGCTATCGTCCCCTCGGACAAGCCCTATCTCCGCTCCAACGCCCTGGAAATCTTCCGCCAGCGCATCCCCTGGCTCATGCTGCTGATGATCTCCGCTACCTTTACGGGCATGATCATCTCCGGCTTTGAAAGCGCCCTGGCCGCCCAGGTGGTGCTGACGGCCTTTATCCCCATGCTGATGGACACGGGCGGCAACTCCGGCTCCCAGGCCTCGGTCACGGTGATCCGCGCCATCTCCCTGGGCGAGCTGGAATTCCGGGACCTGCCCGCCGTGATCTGGAAGGAGATCCAGACGGCGGTGCTCTGCGGCGTGGCCCTCTCCGCCGCCTGCTTCGCCAAGATCCTGCTGATCGACCGGCTGCTGCTGGGCAACACGGACGTGACGGTGCTGGTGGCCCTGGTGGTCTGCGTAACTATGGCGCTGACGATCCTGGTGGCGAAGATCGTGGGCTGCACGCTGCCCGTTCTCGCCCACAAGCTGGGCTTTGACCCGGCGGTGATGGCCAGTCCCTTCATCACCACCATCGTGGACGCCCTTTCCCTGCTGGTCTATTTCGCCATCGCCAATGCCCTGCTGTTTTAGCCTTTGCTCGTTTTTTCAAGGAGGTAAACGATATGCTGACCTTAGAGCTTCTGCGGACCTTCGGAGCCGATGTGGACGAGGGCATGGCCCGCTGCATGAACAACGAGAGCTTTTACCTGCGCCTGGTGGGCAAGGCCGCGGCGGACGAGGGCTATGAGCGCCTCCGCGACGCGCTGGAGGCAGGCGACCTCGTCGCCGCCTTCGAGCAGGCCCACGCCCTCAAGGGCGTTTTGGGCAACCTCTCCCTGACGCCCCTCTTCGAGCTTGTCTCCGCGCTGACGGAGCAGCTCCGCGCCCGGGAGGAGCGGCCGGACTACCCCGAGACCGCCGCCCTCATCCTCGCCAAGCGAGACGAGCTGCGGGCCCTGTGTGAGTAAAAAAGTTAAACGCTGCTGCGACGTGAGATCGCAGCAGCGTTTTTCATTCCGCCCATTCTCCCTGTTCGTTCCCGTCGTTCTCGGGGCCCAGGGCGTTTTCCATGAGCTTGATCATTTCCCAGACGGAGCGGAAGCTGACGGTGCGGTTTTCCTCCACCCAGGTGATCTTGCCCTGCCAGGTGCCGTTCTGCCGGTGCTGCACCCGCACGTGGAAGCTGCCCAGCTCCCCGTGGCGGCTCAGCAGCTCCGCCTCATGGCGGCTCTCGCTCTTGTTCTCTGCCATCTCAGGCTCCCTCCTTCTCCTCCGCCGCCTGGCGGATCGCACTTTCCAAAAGCTGCAAAAGGCCGATCAGCGAGCGGAAGCTCCTGGTGCTGTTCTTCTCCTCCCAGGTGAGGCGGCCCTGCCAAGTGCTGTTTTCCCGCTGCTGTACCCGCAGGATGAAGGTGGCCAGCTCCCCGTACTTTCCCAGCAGCTCCCCATCCGAAAGCAGCCGTTCCGCGCTGATATGCGCCTCATGGGGCGCCGCTTCCCGGAAGTGCCGGTCGTTGGTGGCCGCCCGGGGGAACTGAATGGTGTTGAAATAGTCCTCCAGGCTCAGGGCCATGTCCCCGAAGCTCCGCAGCGGAAAGGCCTCGGCGCCGTGGGCGTGCCAGAAGCGGCCCGCGGGCAGGCCGTCCCGCAGCCCGTCCACGCAGATCACGACGCCGTTGGGCGTGCCGATATAGAGCTGGTCCCCCTCAAGGGGGGCCTTTTTCGTCTCAGCCATCGTGTCTCCCCTTCTCGTTGCAGAAAACGCTGTTCACGTGATATTCCACGCCCGTCCGCTGGCGGCGGGTGATGAAATGCTCGTTGATGCGGCGCTGGACCACCTTGCAGTTCTCCAGTGTCGTGTTCGTCAGCAGCACCAGGTACTGCCCTCGCCCGTAGCGGCAGATCACGTCGCTGCGGCGGGTGGACAGGTGGATCGCCTCCCCCAGCCGCTCGGAGAGCTCCAGCAGCATGGGGCCGCTGCGCATGGGGCTGCCCTTGCTGTCCACAATGGTGCAGAGCATGAGATAGACCGTCTGGCCGCCGCGCTCCATGGCCCGCTCCATGATCTGGTAGTTGCCCAGAAAGATCGGATAGGCGCACTCGTAGCCGCCGCCCAGGCGCTCCGGCTCCGAGAGCTTGGCCTGGATATTGTCCAGCAGCTCATACTGGTGCTCCATCTGGCCTCCCAGCCGATCCAGCATCTCCATCATCTTGTCGGAGGGGCGCAGACCCTGTTCCTCCAGATACAGCTCCACCGTTTTTTCATAGAAACGGCGGGCGTCGTCATAGCGGCCCATGGAGATCATGGCCTCCATGGTGAGGGTCTCCCAGTCGGAAAGGGGATGTACCCGCGCCGCGTGCAGACCTATGTCCTCCAGGCGGATGAAGTCGCTGCGCTGGCGCAGCAGCTCCGCCGTTTTCTCCATCAGCTCGCAGAACAGCGCCAGGTAGCGCCGCTCCTCCCGGGCGGCCCAATAGGCCCCGGTCTGGGTCTCCAAAAAGCCCCCGGTGTAAAGGAAGACCGCGTCCAGATACAGGTCCAGCTTCTTCTCCCGGTCCTCGGTCTCCTCCGCCTCCCGGATCATGCGCTCAAACTCCGCCGCGTCCTCCTCGATGGGGATCTCCGCCGTCCAGGTGTAAACGCCGTCCTTCTGCGTGATGTAATTGACATCGGGCAGCCCCAGGGCGCGCAGCTTCTTCTTGGCGTTGTAGATGACGCTCTGCGCCGCGTGGTGGACGTTTTCCAGGTCTTTTCCCGCGAAAAGGGCCTGCTCCAGCTGATCCCGGTGGACCCCCTCGGGCCCCGCGTGCAGAAGGACCTGCAGCAGATAGTTGAACTGGGATTCGCTGGTCTTCGTTCCGGTGAGGGATTTCCCCCGGTAGCCGGCGGAAAAGGCCCCGAACATTTTTACGCGGATGGGCTCCGCCTGCCGCTCGCTGTTTGCCATCGTCCGGCCTCCCCTTCCCCGCGCCGGGCGTCAGCCCAGGCGCTTGACCATATTTTCGTAATTGACGCAGGACAGCAGGGCCGTCTCTCTGCTGATCTTGCCTTCTTTGTACAGCTTCAGAAGGTTGCCGTCCATGGTGCACATGCCGTCCGCGGCGCCCGCCTGCATGGCGGACTCCAACTGATGCAGCTTATCCTCGCGGATCATGTTCTGGATGGCCGGGGTGCTCTTCAGGATCTCAAAGACGGGGATCTGGCTGCCGTCCACACCCGGAACAAGCTGCTGGCAGACCACGCCCCTCAAAATCTGGGCAAGCTGGATCTTCACCTGCTTCTGCTGGTCGGCGGGGAACACGTCCAGAATACGGTTGATGGTATTGGCCGCGCTGCTGGTGTGCAGGGTGCTGAGCATCAGAACGCCCGTCTCCGCCGCCGTGATGGCCGAGGAGACCGTATCATAGTCCCGCATCTCGCCCAGCAGGATCACGTTGGGGCTCTCCCGCAGGGCGGAGCGCAGAGCCTCCAGGTAGTTCGGGGTGTCGATGGAGATCTCCCGCTGGGTCACGATGGCCCGGTTGTGCTGATGCACATACTCGATGGGGTCCTCCATGGTGATGATATGGCAGTCACGATTCTTATTGATGCGGTCGATCATGCAGGCCAGCGTCGTGGATTTGCCGCTGCCCGCCGCGCCGGTGATGAGGACCAGGCCCTTTTTGTTGTCCGCCAGGGAAAGGACCTCCTCGGGGATGCCCAGGCTGACGGGATCGGGCAGGCCGAACTGGATCACGCGGATGACCACGCCCAGGGAGCCGCGCTGCCGGAACACGTTCACGCGGAAGCGGCCCAGCCCCGCCAGGGCGAAGGAAAAGTCGTCGTCGATGCCCCGGTCCATATTGCTGCGCTCCCGGCGGCTGACGCTGTAGATATCGTCCACCAGCTCCTGGATCGCGTCGGGCATCAGCCGCTCGCCGGGCAGCCGCTCCTGCTTGCCGCCGATCTTGAAGGTCACGGGAAGACCCGCGATCAGAAAGATGTCCGACGCGTCCATGGCGATGGCTTTTTTCAGTATCTCATGAATATCCATATACTCGCTCCCCTTTTTTATGGCGTTTCCGCCTGCTGATTGCCGGGCCAGAGGTTCCCGATGTCCAGGTCCTCGGTCCACTCCCTATAGATGCGCCAGCGCAGCAGCTCCGGCTTCCCCTCCCCCGTCAGGCGGAAGGCGATGTTCAGATCCGTGCCGTCCAGCGTCAGTCTCTTGGCGTAAAGCTCCCCCTCCCGCTCCAGGGCGGCGAGAAAGCCCCCGTCCCCCTGCCGCAGGGCCTCGTCCAGGTCCCGCAGGAAGCGCTGCCCCTCCGTTTCCAGGGCGCAGCGGGTGGCGACAGTCTCGGCGTACTTCTCCGCCAGGCTCTTGTCCGCCCGGGCGGTGGTAAAGGTAAGGATCGCCAGGACCGAAAGGCAGATGCTGATGACCGTCAGCAGCAGGGCCAGAGGCCCCAGCTTGATGGGCACTTGCTTCATCGTCCCGCCTCCTCTCCGCAGAAAACGGCGGTTTGGAGCGTATAGAGGCCGCGGCCCTCCCGCAGCACCTCGATGGTGCTGTTCACAAGGCCGCCGGCCTCGGGCTCCCAGCTGACGCGCAGCTCATAGGGGCCCGCCGGATCGGGCCGCAGGTCCGCCCCGTAACGGGCGCTGACGCCGCTCCCCTCCAGCCGGGCGCTGCCCCCCTCGTCCAGCAGGGCGCAGAGCTCCCCGGCGCTGCGGGAGGCGGAAACGGCCTCCGCCGCGTTTTCCGCCAGCATCACCGCCCCGGTAAGCTGCGCCGAGCGGCTGCTCTCCGCCTCCGCGAGGCCGAAAATCTGCGTCAGCCCCAGGATGATGGCGATGAACACCACGATGAGCAGCAGGGTCTCCACATAAAAGGACGTGGTCTGTGCCTTCTGTTTCATCCTTCTCCTCCGCAGCGCGGGTGCAGCAGGACCTGGCCGGCATCGGTACGGACGCGGATGAGCCCCGCCTCCTCCGTAACGGCGAAGGTCTCCGTCCGCCCGATGACCTGGGCCCGCTCCGGGTCCAGCGGCGCGTCCGCCGCCTCATATTCCTCCAGCAGTCTGCCCTCGCAGAGATAGACCCGCAGGGCATAGCCCGTCCCGTCCCGCAGGACGAAGACCTGTCCGTACTCCGAATCCCGCAGCTCCACAGCCCCGGCCACGTCCCCCGCCTTCATAATGGTGGTGAAATAGGCCAGCTCCGCGCGGCTCTCCTCGTTCCGCTCCTGGCGGCCCGCGGTGCCCTGATAGATCCTGGCCCCGAAGATCACCAGCAGAAAGAAGCCCGCCAGAAACAGCGCGGCGATCCCTATGGTAAACAGTCCCGTTGAGACCGTTTTTCTCTGTCCCATCCAGCCGGCCCCCTTTATCTCTCTTTCAGCCGTGCCCGCGGCCCGGCCTCCCCGCGCCCCGCTCAATGGGCCAGCACCCGGATCGCGGGCGGCAGGTTGGAGGAAAAGGCGGAATATCTCACGTAAAAGTCCCGCGTATTGATTTGCAGGCCGTAGTTTTCCTCCATATAGGCCAGGTTAGGGGGATAGACCCCCTCCACCACGTAGCACTGCAGGGCGCAGCGGCGCACCGCGTCCTCAATGGCGGCAATGCTCTCCTCCTCGCGCTCGGGCCCCGGCAGGGCCAGCAGCAGCACGATTACGATCACGGCGGCCAGCGCCGTCAGCGCCAGGAGCAGCGGCAGCCGGGAATGCTTTTTGTCGCTGTACATACGCTCCCTCCGCTCAGCCCACGGCGTTCATCATGCCGATCAGCGGCAGCATCACGCTCAGCAGGGACAGGCCCACCGTCACCATCAGAATGCCGGAAAGCAGCGGGTCCACGACGCCCACCAGCCGGTCCACCTTGTTGCCGCAGTCCTCCTCCAGAAGGCCCGTCAGCCGCTCCAGCACCGCCTCCAGATTGCCGCTGCGCTCTCCGGCCAGCGGCATGCGCCCGTGAACGGGCTCGAACAGGGACTCGTCATAGGCGGCCTGGGCGATGCTGTGCCCCTCCTCCATGCGCTCCACGCAGCGGCGCAGCTTTTCCTCCACGGGCGGGCAGTCCGCCATGGGAAGGCTGTTCGCCACGGCCTCGTCCTGCATCTCGCCGCTGGCCAGGAAGGTGGACAGGGCGGAGGTGAAGCGAAACATGCCCATGCCGTTCAAGATCGAGGCGGCGGTGGGGAAACGGCGCAGGGCCTTTTCCACCAGGCCCCGGCCCTTGCTCCGCCACAGGAGCAGCCCGATCACCAGCAGGGCCGCCAGCAGGACCATAACGGCCAGGGCGATCCAGCAGAAGGCATAGGCCCAGCGGACGTAGGCATAGGCGGAGGCCCCCAGGCTCCCGGTCAGCTTATCGTACACGCCCGTAAAGGCGGGCAGGACCATCACCAGCATGGCCGCCAGCACCGCGATGATTAGCACCAGCATGGCCGCCGGATAGGTCACGGCGCTTTTCAGCTTTTCGGCGATGGTCTTCTGGTCCGCGTAATAGCGGGACAGGCGGAAGAGGATATCCTCCAGGCGCCCGGAGCTTTCGCCCGCTTCCACCATGCTCAGGGCATAGTCCGGAAAGCACCCGGTCTCCCGCATGGCGGCGGAAAGGCTCTCGCCCAGCTCCAGCTTCTCCTTCATCACGGCCAGGCCCCGGCTGAGGGGACCTTCCTTTTCCCCGGCGGCGCTCTCCGCCAGCAGACCGACGGCTTCATCCGTCCGGATGCCGGACTGGACCATCATCGCCATGCTCTCGCAGAAGGCGCTCACGCCCAGGTTATCCAACAAATGCTTGCTCATATCCCGCCTCCGTTCTGCCGTCAATACTGATACAGATCCGTGTAATTGCTTCCGTCCCCGACAAATTCCGGGCCGACGCCCCCGGCGCTGAAGGTCAGGTCCAGCCTGTTCCAGTTCCCCGGGTCCACGCGGAAGGTCACGGTAATCCAGCCCGTTTCCTCGGTATAAAACATATTCCAGGCGTGGTAGAGCCCTTCCGGGCTCACGTAGCCTGTGATGAGCTTGGTGGGGATGCCCTGGCAGCGCAGCATGGCCGCGCCCAGGGAGGCATAGTCGAAGCAGATGCCCTTCTGCTCCCGCAGGGTGCTGTCCGCGTCCGGCAGGTAGCCGGAAACCACGGTCATGGCCTTCTCGGTATCATAGCTGATATGGTCGCAGATATAGCCGTAGACGGCGGCCACCAGCTCCGCGTCATCGGCCACGGAGGCGGATAGCTCCCGGCTGAGGCGCACGCAGTCCGAGCTTTCGGTATAGCGCACATAGTCGTTGGGGCGGAGGTAGGGCTGAAACTCGTCCGCCAGCTTCACCTCCCGGGTCTCGGCGCAGAGCTCGGCGTACTTGCTGTCCACCACGTTCTCCATCACGCGAAAGGTATAGGCCCCGTCCCCGCTTTGGAGGGGATAGATCGAGGGGGTCCCATCCGAGGCCAGGTCATAGGTATAGGTCACGTCGTCCTTGATGACCTGGAATTTAAGCCGCTTGTCCGAGCGGGCGGAAACCGCCACGTAGCCCTCCGCCAGAGCGGAAAAATCAAGACGGCAGCCCGCCAGCTCCTCCGCCGCCGCCTCATGGAAGAGGGCCTCCCGAAAGGCAGGTATCTCCCGGCTCGGCGCGGGGGCCGCTGCAGTCGGCTCCGTCTCCGTTTCCGTCGGCTCCCGGGCCGGGGTGGGGGCGGACCGTTCCGCGGCCACGTCGCCGCCCGGGTCGGTCGACGAGGGCGCCGTCCGCCCGCCGCAGCCGCCCAAAAACAGCAGCCCGGCTGCCAGCAGCGCGGCGATCCTGATCCGATCCATATCCGCTCCGTCACCTCCCCGGGAATCTCGAACGGTCTTATGCCCTCGGCGCGCCTCCGGCGCTGTCCACGGGACAAAGCATCCCATGCAGGACGTAGCGGGCGCTGTCAAAAATATAGGCACAGGTGGAAAGCAGCACCCAGCGTGCCCCGGCAACCGGCTGGACCGCCGGGCGGAAGGCCGAGCGGTCGATGGCCGCCAAGGCGTAGTCGTCCAGCTCCCGACAGGGAGCGGAAAAGATCGTATAGCTTTCCGAATCCGCCGAGGTGGTATAGGCAGCCATCAGCTCCACGCGGTAATCCTGCTCCGGCGTCAGAAGCCAAAGCACGGGATGCGCCTCGTAAAAGGAGGGCTCCAGCCAGCTTTGCAGGGCCGCGAACATGGAGCCGTCCCGCATATTATGCCCATAAAGGATGGTGTTCCCGTCCGAAAAATCGGGACTGTTCAGTTCTTCCATAAAGATGGAGCCCGCCGCGTTCCGGCTGCGGTCATAGCTGCGGTGGAGGTAATAATCGTTGTCCGCGCCCCGCACCAGGGGATAGCTGATGGCCGTTCCCTCGCAGTAGATCCAGCCCACCACGTCCTCGTTCACGGCCCGGAGCGCCGCAAAATCCACCCGGAGGGGAGGCAGCTCCCGCGCCGGGGCCGCCGAAGGCTCTCCGCCGCCGGAAGTGGCGTCCGTGCCGTCCCCCGGGGCTGCCGCGCTCCCGCCTTCCGCCGCCCCGGCGCTGCCGGAAGCGGACGCGGCGGAATTCGAGATGGTAAAGGCGGCGGTGGCCTCCTCATAGCCCTCCCGGCTCTCGGCATACTGCCGGGAAACCACCAGGACGGTGCCCGCCGAGAAGAGGAAGACCGCCAGCAGAACGATCACGAGGACTCTTTTAAGCCATTTTTTCATGGCGCCCTCAGTCCTCGTCCTCGCCGGACTCTTCTTCATCCAGCCCCTCCTCCAGCTCCTGGAGCTCCTCCCGTTCCAGCCGCCGGTCCCGCATACGGGCGGCGATGATGTTCAGCAGTACGCCGCAGCCGGCGAAAACCAGCACATAGGCCTTGCCGATCACGCTGGAATAGAGGGTCATGATACTGCCGATCACGGGAAAATGCATCTCGGCCCGGCCGATCACGGCGGAATAGGGCACGGGCGTCATATCCTCGTCAGCATTGGCGTCCCCCTTGGTGGTGATCTCGCCCATGACCACCTGGTTGCGCACCACCCGATGGGTAATGACGCTGTCCCCGCTCTCATAGGCGATGATATCCCCGGGCTCCAGCTCCTCAGCCCGCACGGGCTTGGTGTACACGGCGCTGCCCACGGGGATCTCGGGCGTCATGCTGGGGCTGACGACGTTGAACACATCATAGCCCAAAAATTTCGGGACCGTCAGCGGCACATAGCTGAGGATCACCAGAACGATGATCGCCGTCCCCAAAAACGTGCAAAGGGCGGGAATGATCCTCCCGCCCTTCGTACCGTAGCCGTTCACGGCCGGATCCTTTGCGTTATCCCTGCTTTTCATTCTTTTTCCTCTTTTTCCACAGGATGAACCAAATCAGCAGACCCAGCAGCACCAGAACGCCGATGATGATCCCGATCAGCGCGCCTTGGGAAAGGCCGCCGAGCCCACGATCGCCCCCGGTGCCGGATTCGTTCCCCTCCTCGGAGCCTGTCGGCCCGGTCAGAGGCGTATCCAGATCGCCCAGCTCCTCGGTGGGCCGGGTTTCCTCGCCAGGTTGGGTCTCCTCGCCGGGCTGGGTCTCTCCGCCGGGTTGATTCTCCCCGCCGGGTTGCGTCTCCCCACCGGGCTGCGTCTCCCCACCGGGCTGGGTCTCTCCGCCGGGTTGGGTCTCCTCGCCGGGCTGGGTCTCTCCGCCGGGTTGATTCTCTCCGCCGGGCTGCGTCTCCCCGCCCTCAACCGGAACGTAGATGACGACGTCTTCTCCCGGCTGTTGGATGTAAGCGGGCCGCTCCACGGGCGTATAGACGAAATCAAACACGTTTTCCGCGGCATTATCGCTTAAGGTCTTGGTCAGATTATAATACTGCGGCTGGAATCCGTCAATATAAAGATACGCCACCACGGGCTTGTCGCCCACGTTTCCGTAATAGGTCTCGCTGGGGGCCAGCTCATTGCCGTTCCGGTCCACATAGCGGACGGTGTAGGCCACCGCGTCCCCCAGGATGCCGTAGGCCACCACATAGTCCTGGTCCCGGGTGACCGGGAAGGAGGTTACGCCCACGGTGTTGTTGTCCTTGCCGCTCTCGCGGATGCCGCGCACATAGTATTTGCTGTCGTCCGCCAGGGTGACGGAGCGCAGGCTGAAGGTAATGCGGTCCCCGTAATGCAGGCCCTCGTACACCACGACCTCCCGGCCGTCGATGAGACCCTGCCCGCCCGAGTAAATGCGGACGGTGTAGGTATAGGGGCTGCCCGCCGCCATGGCGGTGAGGGAGCCCAGCAGCGCCAGCGCCAGAAGCAGCGCCAGCAAGATCTTTACCCTTCTCATTCCTGCTCCTTCCTCTTCGCCCGGACCCGCCGCCGCACGTTGTCAATGGCCAGAATCAGCAGCAGCACGCCGCTGACGGCCATCGCCACATAATAGGGCAGAAGATTGCGATCGTCCCCGGTCTTCACGATAATGCGGGGTGTGCCGGGCTCCGGAGCGGCTTCCTTGAGCTCCACCGCGAAATTCATGGCCAGGTCCGCCAGGGTATCCTGGTAATCGTTGCCCTGGGTCTCGCCCTCCAGCGCGACGCGCAGGACGATGGTGCCCGCCTGGCTGCCCTGCAGCGTATCCAGATAGAAGAAATCCTGCAGGGCGTCCGTGGCCTCATGGAGGCCCTCGCCGGCCTCGCTGACATGCTCGCCGCCGACGGTATCGCTGCTGAACAGCACGTTCTCCTCACCGGCCGCGTTGGTGTAGGACAGGAAGTAGGTATAGGCGCCGCCCGCGGTGGCCGCGTTGGTGCTGCGGTCCTCCAGAGAGTAGAGAACGCGGTTGGTCATGTACCAGTCCGTTACGGCCTCGCTGTCATTGGACAGGCGGAGGGTAAAGGTGATGTCGTCGCCGGGCTGCAGGCCGCTGACGGCGTCGTCCAGATCCGCCGTG
Source organism: uncultured Clostridia bacterium (assembly GCA_947169005.1). Lineage (GTDB taxonomy): Bacteria > Bacillota > Clostridia > Oscillospirales > Oscillospiraceae > RGIG6375. The sequence continues at coordinate 14,897 of CAMVOG010000013.1, forward strand.
CGGAAGGTGCTCTCCATGGCGTGCTCCTGCGTGAAGGCCACGCGCCAATTATCTCCGCCGGTGAAGCTCTCCGCCCCGGCGGACACGCTCAGGCCCAGCATCAGCGTCAGGCACAGAAGGCAAACGAAAACTTTTCTCTTCATCACGCCGCGCCCCCTCATTCGATCCCGACGATGCGCCCATCGTCAATGGTCACATGGCGGCCCCAGGCGCTCCAGATGGCATCCTCGGCGTTATGGGTCTGCACCGCGTGCACCTCCGCCTCCAGGCGGAACTGCACCCCGTCGTAATCATAATCGGTGGTGATCACGGTATAGCCGTCCCGCACGGTGGTGGTCTCCGACACCTTTGCCGCCAGGCCGCCGTCGATGGTCAGGCTGTCGGTAAAGGGCAGGGTGCTCTCGCCGCTGGGCAGGATGCGGTCATAATACAGCACCATGCGCTCGGGGGTGGAGGAGGCCTCGTCCACGATCCAGCAGTCGTCCAGGTTGACATAATGCAGGCCGATCTGGTCCGGGGAAAGCTCCGTCATCTTGTTGCCCTGGGCGTCCAGCCAATAGCGGTAAACGGTCACGCGCACATACTCGTCGATGGTGCCGCTGTTGGTGACGCTGAGGACCTCGTCATAGCGCTTGCCCAGCTTAAACGCCTCGCCGGGGGCCAGCATGTTCCCCAGCAGGACGCCGGTGTTCTCATTCCAGCTGCCGTCGGCCTTGCTGCCGTAATCACGCCAGCTCACCTTGGCCCCGTTCTCCACCAGGCTCACGCCGATGTCGTACATCTCCACGCGGGAGGTATAGGTTTCGGAATAATAGGTCAGCGCCGCGCGGGTGCCCGCGATGCTGCTGGAAAGCAGAAGCACCGCCGCCAGGATGAACAGCACCGCCGTGCAGGCCGGGGAGCGAACAATCTTCTTGAACTTTGCCATCACGCCGCCCCTCCTTCATCCGAGCTGCCGCTGTCCAGGACGCTGCTCCAATCCGCATAGGCGGAGCCGTCCTCCCGGTAGCGGACCGGAGTGCTCTCATAGATGACGACGACGTTGAAGCTGTCGCCGTCCGTCACGGTGCTGGGGACGTTGTCGATATGGACCTGCAGCTCGCCGGTGGCGCCGCCGCCCTCCACGATCTCGCTGTAATAGTACCAGCCGTCGCCGCCCAGGCTCCAGCGGCCGGTCGCGTCCGTATAACTCAGCGTATAGCGGCTGCCGCAGAAGGCCTTGACCCGGATGAACACCGGCTCGGAATTGGCGTCGCTGGCAATGCTGACGCGCTTGGTCCAGTTGGAAAATTCCTCCCTGATCTCGGTGCTGTCGCCCAGCTCGATGGTATAGCCGCCCTTCGCCTCCGCGTAGGTGCTGAAATAGGCTATCGTCTCCCCGATGCTGCCGCCGAGCACCAGGAGCAGGGCCAGCGCGGACAGGAGAAGCGTTCTTCGTTTCATCGTATCGCCCTCCTTCAGTTGCCCATGCGGGTCCAGCCCCAGCCGGTATCCGCATCGTACTCAAAATGGTTCACGATGCCGTGGCCCTTCTTGTCGGTCTCGTCATAGTCGTTGATGAATTCCACCGTCGCCCACATGTTTTCCATAACGAGCTGCCGGGCGGCGGGGGAGCGCAGGGTATAGCTGGCGCCGGAATAGACCTCCGACACCGTGATCTCCGCCCCAAGGGGAATATCGTGGATCACGATGGATTTCTGCCCGGCATCCGTGAAGCTGAGGGTCTGCACGTCGCTGTAAATGGACCGGCCCTCATAGCTGGCCTCGATGCTGAAAACGAAGGTCGCCTCCTCCGGGGCCTTGTAGGTCCGAAGGGTCTTCAAAATCTCCAGGCTGCCGCTGCGGGGCTCCCGCTGAGGCTTCAGGGTGATGCTCGCGTCATAGAGGACCTGGCCGGGCTGCAGATAGACCGCCATGTCATAGAACCACTGGTCCTCCGAGCGCACGGGCATATAAACCAGCTCCGGGGCCAGCGTGTACTCATACTCATTGGTGTAGGCCACCGTCACCAGCCGGGTCTCGCCCTTGTCGTTCACCATGCGGCGCACATATTCATCCACGTCCGCGCCGTGGGCCAAAACCAGGTAAAGGCCGCCCTGGAGGGCGTCGCCCGCGTCGGTCTTGCCGATCCGCTGCTCCGTCGGGCCCGCGGTCACGATGGGCGTGCCCTGCTTGATCGCGATCTTCATGGCCTCCTGTGCCAGAGCCTCCACGGCGGTGGCGCTCATGTTGCGGGTGATGCTCAGCCCGTCAAAGGGCGGCAGCAGCTCATAGGTATAGCTGTCCGTGCCCGCCTGCTTGAGCGAGGCGAGCTGATAGATATCCACGACCAGGTTTGCTCTGCGCATATCGGCGGCAAATTCCGCGCTGCCCAGCTCGACCGTTACGGAGCAGGGCGTACCCAGATCCAGCGCCGTGCCGACGACGCCGCTCAGAAGCGGGACCATCACTGCCGCCAGCAGCAAAACCGCCAGCAAACCGCGCGCCAGGCTTTTCCCGAGGCCGCGTGGCCTTCCATTCTGTACATTCATGGGCATTTCCTCCCTTTCATTCCCTATCCAAATGCTGTGCCGGCTTATTCCTCCGATTCTTCCTCGTCGTCCTCGTCCTCGTCCCGCTTAGTCTCCCGCCGCAGCATCTGCTCCAGCTCGTCTACCGAGCGCCGCGGGCGCTTGAAGTGGGAATAGATCGCCAGGCCCAGCAGGAAGAGGAACAGCAGCGGGACGCCGATAGCGGGAATGGCGATGTAGTTGGGGATACGGAACGCGCCGGGCGGCACGATGATGATCCGTTCCTCCTCGATATTGTCGATCCGGCGGCCCCGCACCAGCATCCGGTGGGTGTTGATGCCGTAGGGCGTGCAGGTGACGAGAGTACAGTAGTCCTTGCCGGGCACCGTCTTGAGGTCCGAGACCTCCTGGGGCTCCACGATGCGGATCTGGTCCACCTCATAGGTAACGGTCCGGTTCAGGCTGGTGATGGTGAAATAGTCGCCCTCCTGGACTTTATCCAGGTCCGTAAAGAGGCGGGCGCTGGGCAGGCCCCGGTGTCCGGAAAGCACCGCGTGGGTGCTCTCGCCGCCCACGGGCAGGGCTGTCCAGTCCAGATGCCCGATGGCCACCTGCAAAACGCTCTCGGAGGTGCCGTGGTAGATGGGCAGCGTCACGTCGATCACAGGGATCTGGATATAGCCCATAACGCCGGTGCCCGAAACGTCCAGCAGGGAATTATACTCGGCCAGGTTTTCCTCCGTCATGGCGAAGGGGTTTTCCTTTTCCAGAAGGCTTTGGTTATATGCCTCCGCCGCGGCGAAGATCGCGTCGATCTCCTCTGCAGAAGCGTTGTCCACCGCCTCGGAGTAGCTGGCAATGGCACGAGATTGGTGGAAGGAGTTCCACCAGTCGCTGACCGTGGGATAGGCGATAACGCCCATGCCCACCAGCAGGATCACCACCAGCAGCAGCGTTGTCAATATGGAGCGCCTCCGCTTTTTCCGGCGGATGTAGGCTTTTGATTTTTTGTTGACCTTTTTCTTGCTCATTGTCGCTCCATTATCAAGAAAGAATCTGCCCCGCACGCCCCTGCAGGGGGCGGCTCAGGCGCTCGCGGCAAACGGCGGGGCTGTCTCTGTCAATGTCCGAATTATGCGCCGGGTCCGATATCGCGCCCCGTAGGGGCCACCGTCCCGGTGGCC
>CAMVOG010000014.1 GCA_947169005.1 uncultured Clostridia bacterium
GTTTCCGCTGTGGTTATGTTATCAGAGCGTGCCCGGCCCGCGCACACAGGGACCGGAGAGCCAAAACGCCGGGGTAATCACGTTCCGGCGCTTTTCATCCCCTCAAAATGAAAAACTGAAGGCGCAAAACTCTTGTCTTTCGGCCCTGAAGGTGATACAATATTATGAACGCATACGCTTTCGTCACGCAAGGAGATGCATAGCATGATTTCTGAAAAAATGAAAAAATTAGTGGGCGGCAGCTCCGCCATCCGCGCCATGTTTGAGGAGGGCAAGCGCCTGGCCGCCATTTATGGGCGGGAAAACGTCTACGATTACAGCCTGGGAAACCCCAATTTCCCCGCCCCCGCCGCGGTGAACGACGCCATCCGCGCCGTGCTGGACGAGGTGGACAGCACCGTGGTCCACGGCTATATGTCCAACGCGGGCTTTGACGACGTGCGCCAGACCGTGGCCGAGAGCCTGAACCGCCGCTTCGGCACGGCCTTTGCCGGGAAGAATATCCTCATGTCCGTGGGGGCCGCGGGGGCCCTGCACGTCATTTTGAAGGTCCTGCTGAATCCCGGCGACGAGGTGCTGACCTTTGCTCCCTACTTTGTGGAATACGGCAACTACGTGGGCAATTATGACGGCGTCCTGCGGGCCATTCCCGTGGACGCGGCCACCTTCCAGCCGGACCCGGAGGCCCTGGCCGCCGCCGTCACGGCGAAGACCCGCGCCGTGATCATCAATAACCCCAACAACCCCACCGGCGTCATCTATTCCGAGGAAACGGTGAAGAAGCTGGCCGCCGTGCTGGAGCGGAAGTCCGAGGAGTTCGGCGCCCCCATCTATCTGCTGGCGGACGAGCCCTATCGGGAGCTGGCCTATGACGGGCTGGAGGTCCCCTTCCTCACGAAGTATTACCGCAATACCGCCGTGTGCTACTCCTGGTCCAAGTCCCTGTCCCTGCCCGGGGAGCGCATCGGCTACCTGGTCCTGCCCGACGAGCTGGACGGGGCGGAGGAGATTATCGCCGCCGCCTCCATCGCCAACCGCATGCTGGGCTTTATCAACGCGCCCTCCCTCATGCAGCTTGCCGTGGCCCGCTGCCTGGACTGCGAGCCCAACCTTTCGGGCTATGACGCCAACCGCCGCCTGCTCTACGAGGGCCTCACGAAGCTGGGCTTCGAGCCCGTGAAGCCCCAGGGCACCTTCTATCTCTGGCTGAAAAGCCCGGAACCTGACGAGAAAAAATTCGTCGAAAAGGGTAAGAGCCACAATATCCTCATGGTGGCGGGCTCCGCCTTTGCCTGGCCCGGCTACGTGCGCCTGGCCTACTGCGTCTCCGAGGACATGATCCGCCGCAGTCTCCCGGCCTTCGCCAAGCTGGCCGCGGAGTACGGGCTCAAATGACCATCAGCATCTGAAAAACCTATCCGAGAAAGGATTTTGAAGTGTCATGGACGAGAAAAAAACGATTTTCAGCGGCATTCAGCCCAGCGGGGAGCTGACCCTGGGCTCCTATCTGGGGGCCATCAAGAATTGGGTGGAGCTGGCCGACACCTATAATACCTATTATTGCATCGTGGATATGCATGCCATCACGGTCCGGCAGGACCCGGCGCAGCTGCGCCGCCGCGCCGTCAGCCAGATCGCCCAGTACATCGCCTGCGGGCTGGACCCCAAGGACAACGTGATCTTTATCCAGAGCCACGTGCCCGAGCACGCCCAGCTGGCCTGGGTGCTGGATTGCTACACCATGTTCGGCGAGCTCTCCCGCATGACCCAGTTCAAGGATAAATCCGCCAAAAACGCCGACAATATCAACGCGGGCCTCTTCACCTATCCGGCCCTCATGGCGGCGGATATCCTGCTCTACCAGGCCGACCTGGTCCCCGTGGGCGAGGATCAGAAGCAGCACGTGGAGCTCACCCGGGACATTGCCCACCGCTTCAACACCATTTACGGGGACGTGTTCACCATGCCGGAGCCCTTCATTCCCAAGACCGGGGCCCGCATCATGAGCCTTACCACCCCGGAGAACAAGATGTCCAAGTCCGACAAGGACCCCGGCGGCTGCATCTATCTGCTGGAAAAACCGGAGGACATTCTGCGCTCCTTCAAGCGGGCGGTGACGGATTCCGATACCGTGGTGCGCTTTGACCCCGAGAACAAGAAGGGCGTTTCCAACCTCATGACCATCTATTCCGCCGCCACGGGCAAGACCATGGAGGAGATCGAGAACGAGTTCGTAGGCAAGGGCTACGGCGACTTCAAGCTGGCCGTGGGCGAGGCCGTGGTGGAGCAGCTGCGCCCCATCCGGGAAAAGACCGAGGACCTGCTGAAAAACAAGGATTATCTCGTCTCCGTCTATCGGGACGGGGCGGAGCGGGCCTCCCACGCCGCCTATAAGACCCTGCGCAAGGTCTATAAAAAGATCGGCTTCCCGGAGAAATAAGGGGCCGGTACCCTGTACGCCGCGCGGCGTAATAGAGAGTAACAGGAGAATTTCGGCATGATTACTATGATCAATATGGAGCTTCTGGTCCGGGTGCTGATCTCGCTGGCGGCGGCGCTGGTGATGAGCTTTGCCGCCACGCCCCTGGTGAAGGTGCTGGCCACCCGGGTGGGCGCCATGGACGTGCCCCGGGACGGGCGGCGCATGCACGACCATCCCATCCCCCGCATGGGCGGCCTGGCGATCTTTTTCGGCTTTATTCTGAGCGTGCTGCTCTTCGCGGAGATCACGACCCAGGTGCGGGGCGTTCTGCTGGGCAGCATCGTCATCGTCATCATCGGCGTTATTGACGACCGGATCTCCCTCAAATGGTGGGTGAAGCTGCTGGGGCAGTTCGTGGCCGCCGGCGTGGCCGTGGCCCACGGCGTGGTCATCACGATCCTCTCCAACCCCAACGTGCTGTCCCAGTCCCTGTATCTGGACGTGGGCCTGCTCTCCATCCCCATCACGCTGCTGTGGATCGTGGGCATCACCAATTCCGTAAACCTCATCGACGGGCTGGACGGCCTGGCCGTGGGCGTTTCGGGCATTTCCTCCGTCACCATGCTGGTCATTGCCCTGCTGGTGAGCGAGGGGAACGTGGCCGTTATCATGGCGGCCCTGGCGGGGGCCTGCATCGGCTTCATCCCCTTCAACTTCAACCCCGCCAAGATCTTCGCGGGGGACACGGGGGCTCTGCTGCTGGGCTACGTGCTCAGCACCATGTCGGTGATCGGCCTGTTCAAGGTTTACGCCATCATCTCCTTCGTGCTGCCCTTCCTGGTCATGGCCCTGCCCTTCTTCGACACCACCTTCGCCTTCATCCGCCGCATCCTCAAGGGCCAGAATCCCATGAAGCCGGACCGGGGGCACGTCCATCATAGGCTCATCGATATGGGCCTCAGCCAGAAGCAGGCGGTGGCGGTGCTCTACTGCGTCAGCATCGTCTTCGGCCTGGCCGCCGTGCTGCTGACCACCAGCGGCGTGGTGAAGGCCCTCATCTTTATCGCCGCCTTCGTGGTGGCGGGCGTCGTGGCCGGGGTGGTCTACAAGTCCACCCGCAAGGAGGCCCAGCGCCGCAAGATCCTCCACGACAAGGAGCACGGCTCTCTGAAGGCGGCGGGGGAGAAGATCCGCGTCCTCTCCATCTTCGGCACCCGGCCCGAGGCCGTGAAAATGGCCCCCCTGGTGCTGGAGCTGCGCAAGAGCGAGCGCTTTGAGAGCGTCTGCTGCGTCACGGCCCAGCACCGGGAAATGCTGGATTCCGTGCTGGATATTTTCGATCTCAAGCCGGACTACGACCTGGACATCATGGAGGCCGGCCAGACCCTTACGGGCATCACCGATAAGATCCTCACCGGGCTCGGGGAGGTGCTGGCGGAGGTGAAGCCGGATCTGGTGCTTGTCCACGGGGACACCACCACCACCTTCTCCGCCGCCCTGGCCTGCTTCTACGCCGGGGTCAGCGTGGGCCACGTGGAGGCGGGCCTGCGGACGGGGGACAAGTTCTCCCCCTATCCCGAGGAGATGAACCGCCGCCTCACCGCCGATATCGCGGATCTGAACTTCTGCCCCACCTCCGGCAACCGCGCGAATCTGCTCCACGAGGGCGTGCATACGGGCATCTTCGTTACGGGCAACACGGTCATCGACGCCATGAAGTACACCGTGCGGGACAGCTTCGTTTCCGCCGTGCCGGAGATCCGGGACCTGCCCGCGGATAAGCGCGTCATCGCCATGACCTGCCACCGGCGGGAGAATTACGGCGAGCCCATGGAGAATATCTTCCGGGCCGTCCGCCGCATTGCCGAGGCTCGGCCCGACGTGGTCGTCGTCTACCCGGTCCATCCCGCGCCCACCGTGCGCCAGACGGCCGAGCGCATGCTTTCCGGCGTGGAAAACGTCCGCCTTATCGAGCCCCTGGACGCCGTGGAAATGCATAACCTTATGGCCCGCAGCTACATGGTGATGACGGATTCCGGCGGCCTGCAGGAGGAGGCTCCCTCCATGGGCAAGCCCGTGCTGGTCCTCCGCCGGGATACGGAGCGACCCGAGGCCGTCATGGCCGGGACCGTGAAGCTGGCCGGGGTGGAGGAGGAGCAGATCGTCTCCATGGCCCTGGAGCTGCTGGATAACGAGAAGGTTTACAAGAGCATGGCCGAGGCCGTCAATCCCTATGGGGACGGGCGGGCCTGCGAGCGCATCGCCCGGGCCATCCTCTATGCCTTCGGCCGCCTGGACGAGCGCCCCGAGGAGCTGCCCGAGGTGCCGCCCTACGCCCTCAAGGAAAAGAAACGCGCCTGAACGGAGGCCCCTATGAAACACCGCAGACTGCTCATCAGCGCGGCCGCGGCGCTGCTCCTTGTGGCCGCGGCGGCGGTGATCGCCATCCTCTTTCTGAATCTCTCCGGCCCTACGGCGGAGGTGCGCCTGTCCCCGCCCCGCAGCGAAACGGGCGGCCCCGGCGGCGCCGAGGGAGAGGGGGGGAGCGGCCCCGTTTACGCCGTTCTGCGGCCCGATACGGTGCAGTTTGCCCTTTCCGCCATCGAAAAGCCCAAGAGCTATTCCTGCCGCTACACGGTGGAGAGCTTCTGGGAGGGGGGCGAGAGCGCCACGGACGTGACGGTTCACCTGCGGGAGGGCCTCACGCGCGTCAGCCAAAAGAGCGGGAGCGAGGAAAAGAACTTCCTGCTGACCCCCACGGATTACTACGTATGGGACGGCGACGGGGAGGTTTACCACGGCAGCCGGGGCAGCCTGCTGGCCGGGCCGGAGCTTGAACAGGCCGTGCGCATGTCCGGCTCCTATGAGGACCTGCTGGCCCTGGAGCCCTCCGCCATCCTGGACACGGGCTACGAGCCCCTGGACGGCCGCCCCTGCATCTACGTCAAGGCGGAAACGGGCAGCCTCGGCTACGTCAGCGAATACTATATCGCCCCGGATACGGGCCTGCTGCTGAAAAACGAGGTCCGGGACGGGGAACGGCTCATTTACCGCCTCCTTTCGGAGGAGATCGTGCTCTCCACCCCCGACGAGAGCGAGTTTGCCCTGCCGGGGGAATAAGGCAACAGGGCTCAGGGCTCAGGGAACAAGGGAAGAAACCCCTTGCTCTCTGAGCCCTGTTGTCTATTCCCCGTTCCCTGTTCCCTGTTCCCTGCTGCCTGTTCCCTGTTGCCTATCGTCCCATGGCGATCAGAGCGAAGAGGGCGATCAGATATTCCTCGTCCTCCTTTTCCAGATACAAAAGCAGCAGCAGCACGATCAGCAGCAGGTCCCCGGGGTCCGTGCCCTTGGGCAGCAGCCCCCGCAGCAGGGGCGCAAGGCCCGCGGCCTGGGGCGGCCTGGTCGGCTCCCGCCGGGGCGGAGGCGCCTTTGCCGGGGGCGGCGCCGGGCGGGGCGGCTCCCGGGGCTCCTCCCGCCGGGGCGCGTCTCCGGCCTCCTCCACGCGGATGAATTTGCCGCTGTTGCCGATATAGCGATTATACGTTCAGCTCACCTCCCAGCCGGGGAAGGACCGTTCTGGCCACCTTCGCCAGCTTTGCCAGGCGCAGGGCCCGGTCCAGCCGGGCGGCCCGCTCCGGGCTGAGGCAGGGCTCCAGAGCCGCCAGCAGGGCCGAGGCCTCGCTGGGGCGGCTTGCCTCGCCCATCACCCGCTGCAAAAGACCCAGCATCGCCGGGTCCAAAGCAGGGGAGGAGGGGGCCGCCTCCGGCGCGGAGGCGCCGCCCTCGCCCCCCGCCAGGGCCGCCGCCAGCCCCTTGAGCCGTTCCATGCTCTCCGGGGAAGAGAGCAGCGCCCCCAGCCTGCTTTCCAGCTCGTCCATGGTCCGATCCTCCGTTTATCCCAAGAGCTTGCGCAGCTCTTCTGCCAGCGCGGCCCCCTCGGGGCTCGCCAGCAGCGTGCGGGCCGCCCGCGAAAGCGCGGCGGCGTCCCCCTCTTCCACGGCCCGGCGCAGGGCCTCGCCGTCCCCCAGCCGCTGCTTCACGCCCTGAAAGGCCGCGCCCGTCTCCAGCTTTTTCAGCTCCTCGCCCCGCTCCCGCAGCAGCCGCTCCGCCTGCTTTTCCGCGTCCATCCTTACCAGCTCCCTTCGTCACATCCTATGCAAGAGGAGGCTCGCCCTTGCCATGAAAAGAATATTTGTGTTTTCCGATTCCCACGGCAGCATAGAGGACATGCTGCGCCTTACCCGGGAGGGGCGGCCCGACCTAGTGCTGCACCTGGGGGACTACAGCGCCGACGCGGAGGAGCTGGCCCGGGCCTGCCCGGAGACTCCCGTCCGCTTCGTGCGGGGCAACTGCGACCTGCGCTCCGCCGCCCCGGAGCTTCTGCGCCTCACGGTGGAGGGCGTGCGCATCTTTGCCTGCCACGGGCATCTTTACCGGGTGAAGAGCGGCTATCAGACCGTCTGCTACGCCGCCCTGGAGGCGGAGGCGGACCTGGTGCTTTTCGGCCATACCCATATCCCTTACCGGGACCGGGCCTTCGGCCTGGAGCTTCTGAATCCCGGCTCCGTCGGCCAAAGCAGCCGCCCGGGCTGGGGCCTCGTCACCATAGACGGCGGGGAATTCACCACGGAGCTGAAAAGCCTGTGAACAGGTCAGCATACGCAAAATCCACAAAATCCATACAGCCATTTCATGCGCTTTTCTGTCTGCGCCGCCGGGAAAACTCTTGCAAGTGACGTGAGAGAATGATATAATAACTTGAATTTCGGGCCAAGCGGCCCTGAAAAGGAAAAAGACTTTAGGAGGAAAATGACATGAAAGTAAGCAAGATTCTGGCGCTCATCCTGGCGCTGGCCATGGTGTTTTCTCTGGTTGCCTGCTCCGGCAATACCACCACGACCACCCCGCCCGCGACGGACGCCGCGGGCGGCTCCACCGCCGCTGCCAGTTATACCATCGGCATCAACACCTGGGGCTCCGGCGTGCCCGTGCTGGATATGTTCGGCGACGCCAAGGAGTATACCCTCACCACCCTGGGCCACAAGGTCAACCGCATGAGCGACGACTTCACCGCGGATAAAGAGCTGAAGAACGTGCAGAGCATGTGCGCCGCCGGCGTGGACGGCATCGTCTTCCAGGCTGCCGCCGTCTCCACCGTTCCCCAGATCGGCGTGGAGTGCGCCAACGCCAAGATCCCCTTCGCCTTTGACGTGTTCGTGGGCGAGAATCCCGACCTGGACGCTCTGGCTGCCTCCAACGAGTATTACTGCGGCGCCATCGACCTGGACATGGTTTCCGACGGCGCGGCCGTGGCGCAGATGGCCTATGACAACGGCTGCCGCAAGGCCTGCATGATCGGCGGCAACATCGGCGACAACAACATGGACCAGCGCTCCGAGGGCTTCACCAAGCGCTTCACCGAGCTGGGCGGCGAGGTCCTCTTCGAGGCCCGCTGCACCGATAACTCCGAGTGCCCCACCAAGGCCACCGATATGCTCTCCGCCAACAAGGACGCCGACTGCGTCTACTGCTTCGTGGGCGACTACATCGAGGGTACCCTCACCGCCATCAACAACCTGGGCCTTGAGGGCGTGCAGGTCTACGTTTCCTGCGTGGACGAGGCGACCGCCAAGTACATCCAGGCCGGCACCGTCATGGGCGGCAACGACGGCATCTCCCTGGCCAGCTACATTTCCTGCACCCTGGTGCTCAACGCCCTGGCCGGCCACAAGATCGTGGACGCCAACGGCAAGGCTCCCCGCCTCAGCACCCATCCCTTCCAGGTCACTCAGGACAATGTGGACAACTACATGAAGGTCTTCTTCTCCGACGAGGCCCATCCCTTCACCAAGGGCATGCTGGAGGATCTGCTCTATACCTCCAACCCCAACGTGAGCTATCAGGACTATGTGGACCTGGTCGCCAACATCAACCTGGACTATATGCTCAAGGCCAACGGCCTGGCCTGAGCCCTGACTTCGCATGAAAAAACAGCCTGCCCATAGCGGGCAGGCTGTTTTGAAAGTATCCTTAAAGTATCCTTAGAGAAATGAGGGAAAGTCGAATGCCGACCTCAGTGACGACCCCGCGGGAGAAGCGGGGGCTGAAAAACTGGCAGTTTATCCTGCTCTTCGTCGCCGCCATCGCGGTGATCCTGGTGGCCTTCCACCTGCTTTCGGGCGGGCTGTTCCTCCAGTGGTCCAACGTGACCGGCATCCTGGCCCGCACGGCCTATCCGTCCTTCATCGCCTGGGGCTTCTGCTTCCTCTTCGCCTGCGGCTATACGGATATGTCCATCGGCGGCGTGGTGGTGCTGGGCTCCTTCGCCTCCTGCATCCTGGGCAACTGGTTCGGCCTGCCCGGGGTGATTTTGGGCGGCCTGGCGGTGGGAATGCTGCTTATCTTCATCAACTTTCTGATCTTCACTTATTCCGGCATCCCTTCCTGGATCGCCGGTATCAGCCTGGCCATGATCTATGAGGCCATTGCCTTCCTGCTGAAAATTTCCAATGGGACCAAGGCCCTGGTCTCCACCTCCCTGGCTATGGAGTACCGGCTGCTGGGGCAGCTCCCCTGGTGCCTTCTCCTGCTGCTGGTGGGGCTGGTGGTGGTCTTCTTCCTCTATAACCGCACCACCGTGGGTCTCAATATCCGCGCCCTGGGCGGCAACAAGGACGTGGCCGAAAAGCTGGGCATCAACGTGAAGAAGACCCTGCTCTACGTGGGCCTCATCAGCGGCGTGCTCATCGGCTTCGCCTGCTTCCTGCAGCAGAGCTACGCCGGGCAGACCACCGTGAAGACGGGCCTCACGAGCATCAACATCATCTTCCAGCCCCTGGCCATTTACCTGCTGGCCCAGATCATCCAGAAGCGCATCAACATCGTGATCTGCGTGCCCATCTGCGCCTTTATCCTCTATTCCATCTTCAATTTCCTTACCATGGTCGGCGTCCCCTCCGGCACCCTGCAGGAGTTCTTCCTGGGCGCCTTCATCATCGCCTTCGGCATCATCGGTTCCCGCCGCGTAAAGGGGGTCGTGAAATGAGCGGAGAAGTCATTCTGGAGATCAAGGGCCTCAACAAGCATTTCGGCCCGACTTACGCCAACAAAAACGTGGACCTCAAGCTCCGCCGGGGCGAGGTCCGGGGCCTCATCGGCGAGAACGGCTCCGGAAAATCCACCCTCCTCAGCCAGATCGCGGGGCTCTACCGGCCCGACAGCGGCGAAATGCTGGTGAAGGGGGAGCCCTACGCCCCCCACAGCCCCATCGACGCCAACCGCCACGGCATCTCCATGGTCATGCAGGAGCTGGGCGTGGTGGGGAATCTCCCTGCCGGCGTCAACGTCTTCCTGGGCCGCACGGGGCAGTTTGCCAAGGGCGGCGTGGTGGACCTGAACGCTCTCAACAAGGCCGCCGCCGCGCAGTTCGCCAAGTGGGACCTGCCCATGCCTCCGCTGAATCAGCTTACGGACGGCATGATGATCGAGACCCGCAAGATGATCGAGCTGGCCCGAGCCCTGTCCATCGACCCGGATATCCTGCTTCTGGACGAGGTGACCCAGTCCCTCTCCCTCAATAACCGCGACAAGCTCTACGCGCTGATCCGCCGCTTCAAGGAAATGGACCGCGCCGTGGTGGTCATCACCCACGACATTGAGGAAATGATCCGCATCACCGATACCATCACCGTCCTGCGGGACGGCGAGGTGGTGGGCGAGGTCCGCTCCGCTGAGACGACCCTGGACGAGATCCGCATGATGATGGTTGGCCGCCAGGTCTCCGGCGAATACTACCGCGCGGACATGACGCCGACTTATTCCGACGAGGTGGTGCTGCGGGTGAAGGACCTCTCGGTGCCCCATGAGCTGGAGGACATCAGCTTTGAGGTCCACGCCGGGGAAATCCTCGGCTTCTGCGGCCTGTCCGACGCGGGCATTCACTCCATCGGCAAGGCGGTCTACGGCCTGTCCAAGCCCAGCAAGGGGACGGTACACATGGTCCCCACCGATACGGATATCCACTCCGCGCCCCAGGCCCTTGCCAATTTCATGGGCTATGTGCCCAAGGACCGGGACAATGAGGCGCTGATGATCCACGCCAACATCCGGGACAACTCCGTGCTGCCCTCGGTGGAGGAGCTGAAGGGCAAGGCGGGTCTGCTGGCCCCCCGGAAGCTCAGCCGTATGGCGGAGGGCATCCGGGAGCGCTTCTCCGTAAAAACCACCGGGGTGGGGCAGACCATGAACGCCCTTTCCGGCGGCAACAAGCAGAAGGTAAACCTGGGCCGCTGGCTGGCCAAGGACCTGAAGCTGCTGATTCTGGACTGTCCCACCCGGGGCGTGGACGTGGGCGTAAAGGCCAATATCTACGCCTTGATGAAGGAAGCCAAAAAGGACAATATCGCCACCATTCTGATTTCGGACGAGCTCACCGAGGTGCTGGGCATGGCCGACAGGCTGCTGGTGATGAAGGACGGGCGGATCACCAAGGAGATCCGCCGGGATGAGGACTTTACCGAGCAGTCCGTGATAGGGGAGATGATCTGATGAAAAAAGGCTTTGATTTGAAAAAGCTCCGCCTGTCGGACCTGGTGCCCTTTATCGCCTTCGTGGTGCTGCTGGTCTTCTTTGCCGTCGCCACCGGGGGCAAGATGTTCTCCTCCTACTCCCTGCAGAAGCTGATCGAGCAGTCCATCCTCACCATCATCGCCGCCAGCGGCGTGCTCTTCGTGGTGGCCCAGGGCTCCATCGATCTGACCGTGGGCGTCAACGTGGCTCTTTCCGGCGTCGTGGGCCTGCACGTGGCCCAGGTGACGGGCATCGGCTGGCTGATGATCCCCGTGAGCCTCGCCGTGGGACTTCTCATGGGTCTTTTGAACGGCGTTATCGTGGCCAAGTGCCACGTGCCCTCCTTCACCCTGTCCATCGCCATGCTCATCGGCGTGCGGGGCATCGTGAACTATATCCAGACCATCGTGGGCGTGGAGTACGTGCCCGCCTCCATGACCTTCATCACGGCCTCCGGGGTGCGCATCGCGGCCTTCTTCGTGCTGCTGCTCGTGATGATCTACATTTTCGAGTTCACCCGCGTGGGCCGCTACAGCCGCGCCATCGGTGAAAACGAGACCACCGCCCGCTTCGTGGGCATCCCCGTGGACAAGATGAAGATCCTGGTTTTCGCCCTCTCCGGCCTCATGGCCGGCTTCGGCAGCGTGTTCAGCATCGCCGCCGTGGGCGGCACTACCCAGACCATGGGCTCCTTCCTGGAAATGCAGGTGGCCATGGCTATCTTCTTCGGCGGCGTTCTGGTGACGGGCGGCTCCTCCGCCAAGTTCTACAAGGTCATCCTGGGCTCCCTGTCCATCACCATCATCGTCTACGGCCTCTCCCTCATGGGCATGTCCGAGAGCCACATTTCCCAGTCTGTAGAGGGCATCCTCCTGCTGCTGATCCTCTTTATCACCATTCTGACCAACCGCCAGAAGAAGCTGAAAACGGAGCATAAGGAAGAAGCCTGAGGCCCGCTTATTATCCCCAACGTATGAAACGCCCCCGTGCCGCTCAGCGGCGCGGGGGCTTGCTCTGTCCGCCCTTGTCCGGCGGAGGGCGAAAGCTGTGACCGGCTTCTTTCAAAATAATCCTCAAACTGTTCTCACGCTTTTCAAGAAAACGCAAGTACAGGGAGCAGAGAGCAGGCAGCAGGGCACAAGGAGTGGAATGAATGACAACGAATCAGTTCCCGTAGATCGCCTGTCTGCGTCTGATATCGTCGCATTTTGCGTTGATTTCTTTTAGGCTCAAAGCGATCTCCACCAACAGTTCCTTTTCAGTCAGCGTCAGTAAGCGTTGTTTTTCTGCCATCTTCCGCTGTTCATACTCTTGATTCATGGCAGCAATTTTATTTTTTATAAATCCCATATTATTTCCCTTTCTCATAGTAATGATGCCGTTGGCAAACCTCGTGAACTGCCTGAGCATAGAGCGAGCGCGAGTGAAGATCGGTATCGTCATTATTATTTTTCTTTTCCAAATAACAATCCCGCAATTCATTCCAGCCCCCCAGCCGCTTGATCCACTTCTCTTTCTCCGGCAGCAAATACTGCCCATCAGATTGTAATTGCCAGGTATACTCCTGTTTTGTTTTATTGAAATGTATATATTGCTTTCTCTTTTTGCCCTTTCGATCCGTTATCGTGCGCGTGATAGCAAAATCGCAGCTGCACTCAACGGTCCCGAAAAAGGCATTGACCTTTTTGACCGTGATCACGCGGGTCGAATCCTCCGCATGCTTATAACCGCGAAAATAGTTAAAAGCATCAAACGTCCTGCGAAATAGGTCTTTGATCTCCTTTGGAGTATAACCATCTGCCTCTTTCATCAATTCGATATCAAAATCCAGGTCAAAACCGACCTTGGAATTGCGGTCATAGGTCACCATATTGCGCGCAAAGCTCCCGACAGGCTCAAAGCGGAAAGAAAAGCAGTCCCAAAGTCTGCTTTGGGTGTGCAAAAGACAATTCTCCATATCACGATAGAGCTTTTGTACCCGTTCGTCATTTTTGCTGATGTAATCGAAATCGTACTGCATGGTTTCTCCTTTCTTTCCCCGATCGGCCATTTGAGCTTCATGCTCAAATCATTGTAGTATACAATAAAAGATAGGATTGTCAAGGAAAATAGGGCAGACAACAAAAGAATTAATTGATTAATTCGAGAACAAATAGATTCTTCGCTGCGCTCAGAATGACAAGGCAGATTGACGATGAAGCAATATCTTTTATTTTTTATTTTTTATTTCTTATTTCTTATTTCTTATTTCTTATTTCTTATTTTCCCTTGTCCCCTTCTCGCTCCTTTTTGTGACCGGCTTCTTTCAAAAATATTCTCAAACTTTTCTCCTTCCGTTTATGCGCTCCGCCGATTTTATGCGCCAGGGCTTGCCCCCTGGGGCATGGTGGAGTATAGTAGAGGCAGATAAACAAAGGGGGTGAGGGCTTGAGCGGCGGGAACGGCGCTTCGATCGAGGAGCTGCATCGGCGGTATTACGCCGGGCTGCTGCTTCTGGCCTTTCGCCTGGTGGGGGAGAGGGGCCTGGCGGAGGACCTGGTGCAGGAAACCTATCTCACGGCCTTTCTCAAGCGGCGGGAGCTGACCGGGCACCCGAATCCCGGGGGCTGGCTGTACCGCACCCTCTATTTCAAGGCGGAGCGGGAGCTGGGGAAAAGCTATCGAACGGAGCTGCTTTTCGCCTCGCCGGAGTCGCTGCCCCGGCGAAGCCTGCCCCCGGAAAAGCCGCCGCTGATGGAGGCCCTGCCCTCCGGACTGACGGAGGAAGAACGGGAGCTGTTGACCCTGCGCTTTGAGAAGGGCTGGGATTACGCGTCCCTGGCGGACCGCTGGGGGATCACCGAGGCGGCCTGCCGCAAACGGCTGTCCCGGCTGCTGAAAAAGTGCCGGGCGGCTATGGAGGAGGATGAGGAGAATGACTGAACGAAGGACGGCGTCTCAGCCCGGGGCGCTGATGAAGGAGATATTGTCCCTTTTGGAAAACGCCCCCGCGGAGGGGCCGGACGCGGCCGCTCTGGAGGCGAAGCTCATGGAGCTGGAGGAGCTTGCCCCCACGGGCCTGGTCCCCGATCAGACGGCGGCCTGGGAGGCCCTGCTGCGCCGCTGCCCCGCCCTGGCCCAGGTGCCGCCCCTCAGCCGGGCCTCCGGCCCCCGGCGGCGCTGGAGGGCGCCCGGCGGCGTCAGTCTCGCGGCGGCGGCGGCCCTGGCGCTGCTGATCGGCGTGAACGCGGCGGGCTACAACCCCGTCCGCTCCCTGGTGGAGGCCCTCTCCGGGGCCGGAAGGCTGACGGTTTCCATGACGGAGGCGGGGGACCTGTCGGAATACCGCCGCTATGAGTACGCTTCCCTCCGGGCGGCACTGGAAGCCAGTGGCGCGGCGGGAGCCCGCGTCCCCGGCTGGCTGCCCGAGGACTTCGCCCCGGACACGGCCCTGGCGCTGAAAAACGGCGAGGACGGGGCTGTTACCGCCGTCACCGCCGTTTATGTGGCCCCCCGGGGGGAGCTGTATTTCACCGTGGTCCCCGCTCCTGGCAGCGCGGACGCCGCCACCCTTATGGCCACCGAGCCGGACTATGAGCATGAAAGTGTCCTCGTGGGAGGGGAGCGCTTCGTGCTGGCCCGCAAGGGCGGCGTCACCCGCGCCTACGGCCTCCGGGACGGCTTTGGCTACGCCATTTTCGGCGACGTGAGCCGGGATGAGTTGGTCCGGCTCCTGGAAGCGACCTTCGGATGACGGGGGGATTAGCCGGTAGCTAATAGCTAATAGCTAATAGCTGAATTGCGTATCGGGTTTACTCAGCACAAATCCCAAACACTGTCATTCTGAGCACAGCGAAGGATCTTCTGCCTCACGCAGCCGCTTCCTGGAGGAGATTCTTGCGACTCGATGCGCTCGCTTGCATAAGTTCCGCCAACCAATCAGCCTTCGCCTGGCGGCTCGGCTTCTTGGGGCGTCACGTGTCGCTTACGCGCAGTATGACACGGTAATGATGGCCTGCAAAGGACTCTCATTCTGCGTTTGCTGAGTTAAGCCGATCCCCATATCAGCATTTAGCTAAAGACTAAAGACTAAAGACTAATCGCTAATCGCTAACTGATACAGCTCGTTCTTGCTGAGGCCGTGGTCGGCGGCGACGCGCTTCACCGCGTCCTTGAGGCTGCTGCCCTCCTCCTGCAGCTCCCGGACCAGGGCCAGGGCCTCCTCCGGGCTGAGGGTCCGCTCTTCCTCCTCCGCGCCCCGGATCACCAGGACGTATTCGCCCCGGGGCTCGTTTTCCTCATAATAGGCGCAGGCGGCGGCGAGGCTGGTGCGTACCGTTTCCTCATGGAGCTTCGTCAGCTCCCGGCAAAGGGCCAGCTCCCGGTCTCCCCAGCAGTCCAGCATGTCCCGCAGGGTGGCGCGCAGCTTGTGGGGCGCTTCATAAAACACCATGGTGCGTTTTTCCGCTTTGAGCGATTCCAGATGCTCAAAGCGGCTTTTTTTCGCCACGGAGAGGAAGCCCTCAAAGGTGAAGCGGCCCGAGGGCAGGCCCGAGAGGGCCACCGCCGTCACCACGGCGCTGGGCCCCGGCACCGCCAGCACGGGCACCCCCGCCTGGGCGCAGAGAGCCACCAGGTCCTGGCCCGGGTCCGAAATGGCGGGCATGCCCGCGTCCGTCACCAGGGCGCAGCTTTCCCCGGCCAGCAGCCGGGAGAGAATGCGCTCGCCGCTCTCGGCCCGGTTGTGCTCGTAGTAGCTCACCAGGGGCTTTTTCAGGCCCAGGTGGTTGAGCAGCTTCAAGGACACCCGTGTGTCCTCCGCGGCGATAAAGTCCGCCGCCTCCAGGGTCTCCGCCGCCCGGGGCGACAGGTCCCCCAGGTTGCCGATGGGCGTGCCCACCAGGTAAAGCGTTCCGGCCATCACAGGCCCTCCCTTCCGTAGATGCGTTGGATTTCCTCGCTCTCGCCGCCCTCCGGCCCCGTCAGCAGCAGGGGCGGCTCAATGAGGAGCCCGGGCTTCGCGCCCCGCACGGCCTCCGCCAGCACCAGGCTGGGGGCTGCCTCCGGGCGCTTCTGCACCAGGCGCAGGCGCTTGGGCTCCAGCCCCGCGGCGCTGAGGGCGCAGAACAGCTCGCTGAGCCGCTCCGGGCGGTGGACCAGAGCGAAGCGTCCGCCCCAGCGCAGGGCCCAGGCCGCGGCGGCACAGAGCTCCGGCAGGGTGGCCTCCTCCCGGCGGGCGTGGTCCAGCGTCTCCGAGGCGAAGCCGGAGCCCCGGGGGAAATAGGGGGGATTCGACACAGCCAGGTCGTAGGCCCCCGCCTCCAGCAGCGCCCGGTAGTCCCGATAGTCCCCGGGGAGCAGGCGGAAGCGATCCTCCAGGCCGTTGAGGGCGACGTTCTCCCGGCAGAGGGCCAGAGCGGCCCCGTCCCGCTCCACCCCGTCCACGGTGAGCGCGCTCCGCCGCCCCAGGAGCATGAGCCCCAGGACCCCGCCGCCGCAGCCCAGGTCCAGGGCCCGGCGGGCCCCCTCCGGGCGGGCGAAATGCCCCAGCAGCACCGAGTCCGTGCCCAGCTTGAACACGCCCTCCCGCCGCATGAGGCGGGGCCCTCCGGGCCAGAGATAATCAACGGCTTCCATACCTTCTCCTTAACAAAGAGGGCCCGGCGGATCGCCGGGCCCTCAGAGTGTCGCTTTTACTCCGCGACGATGGCGGAAGCGGGGCAGTTGGCCTCGCAGGTGCCGCAATCGACACAGGAATCCGCGTTGATGACGAACTTGCCGTCCTCCTCCTTGATGGCCTCCACAGGACATCCGTCCATGCAGGTGCCGCAGGCGACGCAAGCGTCGGTGATTTTATAGGCCATGGGAAACACCTCTCTTTCCTCGATAGGTAGTTGCAGAGGGAGCTTAATCCTCCTTGATCGCGTCCATGGGGCAAACGCCGGCGCAGGTGCCGCAGGAAACGCAGGCATTCTCGTCGATAACGTAAATGCCGTCCTTCTCCGCGATCGCGTTCACGGGACATTCACCCGCGCAGGTGCCGCAAGCGACGCAAGCATCCGTGATTTTATAGGCCATGGGAAACACCTCCTTTGTCTTTCAGTTCAATCTACCATGTTTTTTGCTAAAATGCAATCCTTAAATTGTAAAAACTTTTGGAAGTTCCGGTAGGGCGGCCCTGCTGTTTAAAATCCGGCAAAGCTGCGGATACTATCTCCATAAAAAGGAGGGATTGCCATGAAGCGAGAGAAGCGCCTGACGGAGCAGGCCCGCGCGGCCCTGGCCCTGGCCTGCGCCGCCGCCTCAAGGCTGGGCCACGCCCGGGTGGGGCCGGAGCACCTGCTGCTGGGGCTGGAGCAGGTGCGGGAGAGCAGCGCCTGCCGGGTCCTGGTGGCCCAGGGCCTGGGGCAGGAGCGGCTTTTGACCGGCATTGCCCCGGAGGAGCGGGGCGTGCCGGGGGCCGCGCCGGTGCTGGGCCTCACGGCGGAGGCGGCGGACTGCGTGCGCCGGGCCGCTGAGACCGCCCTGGGCGGCGGGACCCGCACCCTGGGCACGGCCCATCTGCTCATGGGCCTTCTGAGCCAGCCGGAGGGCGGCGGGGCCCGGGCTCTGCGCCGGGTGGGCGCGGACCCGGAGGCCCTGCGGCGGGAGCTTTTCGCCTCCCTGGGGCCGGGGCAGGACCACGGGGCGAGCCACGCGCCGCCCCCGCCCCGTCCCCTGGGCCGCCGGACGGACACCCGCACCCTGGACCACTACGGGCGGGACCTCTGCGCCCTGGCGGCGGCGGACAGACTGGACCCGGTCTTTGCCCGGGAGGAGGAGCTTTCCCGCTGCCTGGAGATCCTGCTGCGGCGGAGCAAGAACAACCCCGTCCTGCTGGGGGAGCCGGGGGTGGGGAAGACCGCCGTGGCGGAGGGGCTGGCGCGGCTGCTGGTCTCGGGGGCCGCGCCGGAGGCCCTGACGGGCAAGCGCCTGGTGGCCCTGGACCT
>CAMVOG010000015.1 GCA_947169005.1 uncultured Clostridia bacterium
TCTTGCATTTTTATGAGCGTTATGTTAAACTATATTCACTTTTTCAGGAAAGTCGGGCGCTTTGGAGCCCGGAAGAAAGGTGGAAGTCTTTTTTGCAGCGCTATTATCAACCGGAAATCGAAACCATGGACCCTGCCCAGCTGCGGCAGCTGCAGAGCGAGCGCCTGGTGCGCCAGGTGCGCCATGTTTGGGACAATGTGCCCTATTACCGCAAAAAAATGGAGGAAAAGGGCCTCACGCCCGACGACATCCAGGGCCTGGAGGACCTGCACAAGCTGCCGTTTTTATCCAAGGACGATCTGCGCGAGGCCTATCCCATGGGCCTTCTGGCGGCGCCGCTGTCCGAGTGCGTGCGCATCCAGTCCACCTCCGGCACCACGGGCCGCCGCGTCGTGGCCTTCTATACCCAGCATGACATCGACCTCTGGAACGAGTGCTGCGCCCGCGCCATCATGGCCGCCGGCGGCAATGAGGACGACGTGGTGCAGGTCTGCTACGGCTACGGCCTCTTCACCGGCGGCGCCGGTTTGGACGGCGGCTCCCACAAGGTGGGCTGCCTGACACTCCCCATGTCCTCCGGCAACACGGACCGGCAGATCCAGTTCATGAAGGACCTGCACGCCACCATCCTCTGCTGCACCCCCTCCTACGCCGCCTACATCGGCGAGACCCTCCACGAAATGGGCTACGGCCCCGAGGACATCGACCTCAAGGCCGGCATCTTCGGCGCGGAGCCCTGGACGGAGGAGATGCGCCGGGATATCGAGAAGAGCCTGGGCATCAAGGCCTATGACATCTATGGACTCACCGAGATCAGCGGCCCCGGCGTCAGCTTTGAATGCTCGGAGCAGACGGGCATGCACATCAATGAGGACCACTTCATTGCCGAGATCATCAACCCCGAGACCGGCGAGGTCCTGCCCGACGGGGAAGTGGGCGAGCTTGTCTTCACCAGCCTGGACAAAGAGGCCTTCCCGCTCCTGCGCTACCGTACCCGCGACCTCTGCGTCCTCAGCCGCAAGAAGTGCGCCTGTGGCCGCACCCATGTGAAGATGTCCAAGCCCCTGGGCCGCAGCGACGACATGATGATCATCCGCGGCGTCAATGTTTTCCCCTCCCAGATCGAGACCGTCCTGCTCAACGAGGGCTATTCTCCCAACTACCGCATCGAGGTGGATCGCGTCAACAACACCGATACGCTGGATATTTTTGTGGAGCTCTCCCCGGAGATGTTCTCCGACACCGTCCGCGAGGTGGAGGCCCGGGAGAAGAAGCTGGCCGCCGCCGTCACCGCCATGCTGGGCATCCGCCCCAAGATGCACCTGGTGGCCCCCAAGAGCATCCAGCGCAGCGAGGGCAAGGCCGTGCGCGTCATCGACCGCCGCAAGCTGCATGACTGAAAGGAGAAGAGGAACATGAGCGTCAAGCAGATTTCCGTTTATATTGAGAATCAGCCCGGCAAGCTGGCCGAGGCTACCCGATTTATCGCCGACCACGGCATCAACCTCCGCGCCCTCTCCATTGCGGACACCCGGGACTTCGGCATCCTCCGCATTATTGCGGACGAGCCGGAGGCCTCCGCCGAGAAGCTCCGTGAAGGGGGCTATATCGTCAACGTGACGGAGGTCATCGCCGTCGGCATCAAGGACGCCCCCGGCTCTCTGGCCGCGATCCTGGAGATCATCGCCGCCGCGGGTGTCTCCGTGGAGTATACCTATGCCTTCCTGGCCACCCGCATCAGCGGCGCGGTGATGATCTTCCGCGCGGACGCTGGGCCGTCGCCGCCCTGAAGGAAGCGGGCATCCGCACCGTGGACCAGGCGGAGATATTCTGATCACCGGCGTAAATGCGTATAATAAGGACCGCGAGAGTTTTTCCTCCCGCGGTCCTTTTTCATTGTTCCTTTGTTGAGAAATACCCTTTAGATTTCTTGCCCGGCGCAGCTTTTCTCCGAAATTCACGCTCATATCCGTGTCCCCCTTTGCTTCCGCACTGTCTGCATCCATCATACTTGAATGATCGCGGCAGCACAAGAGAAAGTTGAAAAAAACAGTTCCAATCTGGAACACCCTATTGCGAAAAACCAAATAATCGCGATACAATGATATCGCTATATAAGGGGAAATAGGCATTTTTGACCCGCAAATTATTGTAAAGCGAAAAAGCCTTACAATAACAGAACACCCCGAAAAGCGTAAAGGCAAAAGCCATTACAAAAGATTCTTGAACAATATCGCCAACAAAACGACAGATCACGTAATATAGAGCTCTCGGGTCACGGTTATGTTGCGCATATGTTGCAGTTTACCAATTATTATATATGTATATTTTGTAAATTCTCGCAATTCGCCGCTGCTGATATTGACAAAGATTCTCCTTTTTGCTATTGTATTTTTTAGTGAATATATGCTTTAATGAGCTAATTATGCGCTCTTATTATGACCGGAAAGGAAGGTGATGACAAGTGAAAAAGCTGAAACGTCTTTCATTGCGGCTCCTGGCCGCGCTTCTTGCCGCGCTGATCTTTTGCGGTGCTTCACCTGTCGCCTCCCTGGTCGATGAAGAGAGCGCTTCCGAAAGAGAAGACGCCGCTCCCGTTCTCACGGAGGAGCTTGCTTCTGGCGATGCTGAGGAAACTGCCGTCGCCGTGCTTGGGGACGCCGTCTCTGCCGAGTCTTTCTATTTTGATGCCTCTGAGGCGGGCTCTGAGCCGGACTCCGCCGCTGTCCAATCCACCGACGGCGCCGTGTACGAGGTCCCCTTTGAGGGCTCTCTGCTCCGCATCGGCTTTAAAAAGCAAAACGGGAATACTACCCACGCCGGCACTTATCACCGCATCGAGAACGCGGCCCTGGAGCTTTCCTCCGGCCTTGCGGTCCTGGAAGCCTACTGGGTCGATAACGCCCGCGGCAATGATTATGTGATCCCTGAGTTGACTGCTCTGCCCACTCTTGAAGTCGGGCAGCGCCTTGCCATATATGGCCTGTCCGAGAATGGGGCGGGCGGCTTCAACCTCTATGATTATCCCGTCCTGGACTACATGACCGTGACGGACAGCGCCGTACTGCCTCTCTCCTGGTATTCCGGCTTTGCCCTGTTGCTGGTCTCCGATTATGTTGAGGATGAGATCGTGATCTCTTCCCTTGAGGGCACAGAGGCCTCCTTTGAGGGTCTGCTTCCCGTGGACGCCTCCGTGGAGCTCGAGGAGATCGAGTACGGCGCCGTGGATGGCTGCGAGACGGTCATGGCCTTTGATATCAGCATCCTGGATAGGGAAGGGGAGACCTGGCAGCCTCTGGACGGCAGCCCCGTCACCGTCACCCTGCGCGACGAGCGCATCGCTTCCGCACTGGCGGAGGCGAAGTATCTCCGTGTCCTCCATGTGAAGGACGCGGAAAACGGCGTCGTTGAGGAAGCAGCCGTTCTTTCCGCCGAGGGCGATACTCTCGTCTTCGAGGCCACGGGCTTCTCGGACTACGTCGTTCAGATCGTTCTGGAAAAGACCCTGATCGCCTCTGACGGCAATACATATAAGATTTCCGTCACCTACACCACGGATTCCGGCCTCCCCGAGGATGCGGAGCTGCTGGTCAGCGAAGTCACCGGCACGGAGGAGGAGCTGGCGGAATATGTCTGCGAGACCGCCGAGGCCCTTTATCTCAGCCCCGAGGACCTGGGCTATACGAAGCTCTTCGATATCTCTATTGTGGATAAGGCCGGTGTAGAGCACCAGCCCAACCGCGACGTGTCCGTTACCGTCGAGCTGTTGGACGCCGCCGCCGAGGATACCGAGGACCTGCGCGTGGTCCACTTCGGCGAGGAGAACAAGGAGCTGGAGGCCACCGTGGAGGGCAGCGCCCTCAGCTTCACGACGGACGGCTTCTCCATCTTCTCCTTTACGGATGTGTCCCTGCTCCAGCGCATCATCCAGGCTGTGCTGGGCAAGTCTGACAACGTGCTGTATGAAAACGACGATATCATCCTCTCCGGGCGCATGCCCCTCCTGGGCCAGGTAGTCGCCGAGCCCGTCACCGTGGAGATCAACGGCAAGCCCGCCCTCGTGGCCTACGATATCAAGATCTACTCCAACCCCCTGGCAAAGCTCCTGGGCATCACCTGGCAGCCCACCGCCGGCGCCGTCACGGTGCAGGTCAAGTCCGATGCCTTTACGGGCGCGGGGAACGAGCTGTACGTTTACCACCTGGAGAATGAAAACGCCGCGCCCGAGCTGGTGACGGCTGCCGCGCTGACGGACGGCTGGGTCGCCTTCGACGCGGAGAGCTTCTCCGTCTACGCCTTCACCCACGTCATCGAGAAGGTCATCACTGCGGAGGACGGCAGCAGCTATCGCATCACCGTCTCGTATGAGGACGATGCGCAGCTTCCTGCGGATGCGGACCTGCTCGTGACCGAGCTGCTCGACGGCGAGACGTATGCCGCCTATATGGACCGCACCGCCTTTGCAGTGGGAGCAGCCAGCTTTGACTATGCCCGCCTCTTCGACATCACGATCGTGGACGGGGAAGGGAACGAGCTCCAGCCCGCCGCCCCCGTGGACGTGAAGATCGAGCTGCTGGATCTGGACGGCGCATCTGAGCCCTTTGCGGTGTTCCACTTTGCCGACGAGGCAGACGAAGGAAGCCCGGTCCCCTCCGTGACGAGCGGCAACGCGGTGTCCTTCATGGCCTCCGGCTTCTCCGCCTACGCCGTCGTTCCGGGTCCCACGCCTCCCGATCCTCAGAACGTGCAGAGTCTAGAAGAGCTGAGCGAGAATTACAACGACCCCGAGACGGGCGGCAAGGGCTTCTTCATTTCCTACTTCGCTAATGGCGTGACTTCGTATACGACGGATTCGCTTAACGGAAACAGCGCCTTTATAGAAACGGATACGGTTTACGGCGCGACGAGATGGTATTTCGAGCCTGCCGGAGAAGAGAATACCTACTATATATACACGATGAGCAGCGGAAGCCCCCTGTATATGCGCAACACCTCCGGAAATAATATGGGCCTTACCGATAATCTGAGCCAGGCTGCGAAATTCGAGCTTTCGCCGGGCACAGTCAGCGGGAAGTTCTACTTCAAGCTCAGCGACGCGAATAGATGGTTCCAGCACTCCAACAGCGGCAAAGGTATGCGTCTGTATACCGATAACAATAATCCCGCCAACAGCCAGCTGATCCTGACCTATGCCGAAACTGCCGTGATTCAGAACGTTTATTACGACGGGAAGACCTACGGCCTGATGTTCTGGAACGGCGGCGCGGCGGGCAAGGCGATGATGGCGGAATCCTCGGTTGCCGGCGCCCTTGACGCCAAGGCTCTGATCGTCATGAGCCATGCAGGCAACAATTCCGATAAGCTCTTCGTACCCAACGATTCGGAGATCACCATGTGGCACTTCGGGTACGTGGAGAGTGATGAGTATTATCTCAAGGCCGAGGTGAACGGAAGCTGGAAGTACCTTGAGGTCACGCCTTCCGGTATGGCCCTCGTTGATACTCCCGACGACGACTGCAAGCTTCATCTTACGGTCGGCACCGGCGAGCACGGCGGACAGATCTGTCTCAGCTCGGAACGCGACGCCACGGTCACCTACAGCGGCAACGTCGATACCGGCTTCGTCGTCGGCAATACGGTCGGCAGCGAATGGCTCTATCTCGTGGAGCTTTCGGAGCTCACCTCGGATTATCTCAGGACCTATTCCGCCGAAAAGGTCAGCGTGTCTGACCCCAGCGTGGGGAATGGCTCGAGAGTCATCGTATATGCCCGTACGTGGAACGAAACCAAGAAGAAGTACGAGTTCTACGCCATCGATCACGACGGGTCTCTTCAGCCCGTCTATGAAAGCGGCAACAACGTGGAGTGGGTCGGATCCTCCCTCAACACGATGCTTTGGAATCTCGTTGAGTATTACTGGGAAGGGACCAATGATCCCAACGGGTATTACGAGCTCTACAACCAGTATTCAGAGCGATACATTGCACCGCAGATCACGGATGGCCAGATCCTTTCTCCGGACGTCATCGGCATCAATATGCCCGGGCGAGCGGACGGCTATTACTATTCGAAGATCATCGCCTGGGACGATGAGAATTTCGCCTACGTGGGCCTGAAGGCCGAGCGGGTCGGGAATCAGATGAGGATCGTCTCCTGCCCCATGGAAGAGGCGGATGACTTCTACTTTGCCATCGTGCAGGATATCCAGGTGGACGATGAGCTCACGACGGTACCGACCGTGGATCACGAGCAGTACGGCATCACCATGAAGCTGGTGAACATGGATTCCCGGGAGGATATGAGCAATTTCCTCGGGAGCGACGTTGGCGGCGCCGTCACGACGACCGTGCCGGGATTGCTGTCTACGAATCTGGTAGACGGGTACCCCACTGTCTCGAAAGGGAGTCATAGGGGCGAGTCTCTCGGCAACCTCTACGCTCTTGGGCAGGTCAGGACGGTCAACCACCTCTTCATCCAAAGCACCTACAGCGGCACGGGCTACTACGAGTTTGACAGCGCGCAGAACTATGCGTCTCTTGACTGGGAAACGAATACTTTCACCGTTTACAAAGAGATCGGTACGCATGACGCAAGCTCCAAACCCACGCTGGGGCATGGCCAGTTTTTCCCGTTCAACAACATTGAGGCAGGCGTTTTCGCCGCGGTCAACCGGCAGAACCTGTACGACGTACACGGCCATCTCCTTCCTGATTCCGATCCCCGTAAATATGAGCAGTTGTATTTGATCAAGAACCCGGATTACTACTTCATCGCGGAGCTTGAGGCTGCTTTTACGCAGACGCCGAACGGACACGACGCCTGGGGCCACGACATCATCTACGAGTTCACGGGCGACGACGACTTCTGGCTCTACGTAGACGGAGAGCTGGTCATAGACCTGGGCGGTATCCACTCCGCGCTTCCCGGCTCCGTCAACTTTGCCACCGGCGATGTGACGGTCAACGGAAAGCATATGTTGCTGAAGGACGTTTTTTACAACAACTATAAGAACCGCGGCCACACCGACGCCCAGGCGCAGGCCTACGTAAACGGTCTTTTCCATCAAAACGATGACGGAAACTGGGTCTTCAAGGACAATACCCCCCACACGATGAAGATTTTCTATATGGAGCGCGGCGCCGGCGCCTCGAACCTCCATATGCACTTCAACCTGGCCTCCGTCAAGCCCGGCACCGTGGAGCTGAGCAAGACCCTTTCTCAGCAGAACTCCGATGACGATCTGAACAGCTCCGTCTATGCGGAATACCTCTATCAGGTCTACTACCGCCAGCGAGCCCATAACTACGTTACCCTGACGCCGACCGGCACGCACAGCGGCCCGGTCACATGGAGCTCCGCCAACGAAGACGTTGCGGTGGTCGATCCGGACACGGGCCTCGTCACGGCAATAGGGAAGGGCGCCGCGACCATCATCGCCAGTTACGACGATACTTCCGAGGAATTCCTCGTCGACGTTCGGATGGTTGAAGGCGAGTGTTACCTCGCGGTTTATCAGGACGGCGAGATCCTTACGCAATACGTGGACAGTACTGAGCATCTGCTGGGAGCGGAATCGGATGAACTGCACAGCGTAAAGTTTAAGGACTCCACGACGGACGTTCCTTACAGCGCCCACTTTACGATCCCGCGTACCAGCCTTTCCTACGACCACGTATTCAAGCTCAGGCCGGCCCAGACCGCGGTTATTACGCTGCCTGAGATTGCAGCCGATTACCGTATCGTTGAGTGCGGCGTAAATCAGAACGTGTACAGCGCTGTAAGAGTGAGCGAAGAAACGCTTGTTGTTACTCCGACAGCCGATCCGAACAGATTTGATTACAGCACGTCGTTCAACTCCTCCGACATTCGCCCCACCGTCCTCTATGACAATGAGGTCAGAGAACTGCGCAATCTGACCATCAAAAAGAGACTGCACGACGTATTGGGCAACGAAATATTTGAATCCGCCGAATTCAGCTTCCGCCTCTATCTGGCCACTGAGTATGACGAAGACATAAACAGTTTCCCGGCCAATATGGAGATCTACTACGTGAAGGATCCCGACGGGAACTATTGCTCCTGGGATACGGCCACGCAGCAGTTCGTTTCCCTGGGCGTGTCGGATTTTAATTCTCTGACAGCCGCGCAGAAGAAAGCGGCGACGTTCCATACCTCCATGAACGGCTCCATCTCGAAGATCCGCGGCGGATACTCGGTTGAGGTCCGCGGCCTTCTCCCCGGTACGCAGTACCGCGTGGAGGAGCGGTCCTGGGAAGTCCCGGACGGATATTCCTTCAAGAACTACGTGTTTGATTCCACGGCTGTAGAGGTGGTCAGAGCTTCTGATGGGGTTAAGGGCGTTGAGGATTTCATCATCGCCAACAGAGACTCCGCCGTGGAGGTCCATAACTTCAAGGGCTTCGGCCTGCGCGTCAATAAGAAATGGACCGACGCCTCCTTCATGCTTTCCCGCGCTTCCGTTTACTTTGCCGTGTTTACCGACGATGGGAACGGGAACCTGACCCTGATTCCTCTTCAGGATTCCGTGAAGGAAATGCCCTACGGGGGAGCGCAGACGCTTTACTGGTATTATGATATTTTGCCCGTCTCCGAAGTCACGGATTTTGACAACTACGTGATCCGTGAGGTGCAGCTCACAAACCCGGTGACGAATACAGACGGCGTTGTAACGAGTTATAACTCCATGACCGTGCTTGACGACGGCGACCCGCTCACGCTCTCCGGTCTCCAGAAGGGCGATGAGGCGGAGGATACGTTTGAGTATACCGTCCTCTGCGACACGGTCGTGACCTCGCAGGATTCCAACGTTCGCCTCTTCCCGGTCACCAATGACCGCCCCAGCATCCGCATCTTCAAAACGGACTGGAATGGAAATCCGCTCCCCAACGCCGTTTTCAGACTGGCGGATTCCAACGACGTCGAGATTGGCACCTTCACCTCTGGCGCGGATGGGCTGGTTACCCTTGTTTTCCTGGGCAGCAACAAGACCTATACCCTCACCGAGACGGCGTCGCCCCAGGGCTATTCCGCCATGTCTGCTCCCATTACGATCATGATCGCCGGTGAAGACGTAACGATCAGCGGCCCGGACTCCGAGGAATACACGCTGGATGTGACGGCGACCCCCAAGAGCTTGACGATCAAAAACCGCGCCATCACCCTGCAGACTGTCAAAATGGGGGAGGATGATCTTGGAGCGCCGATCCCGCTTGCGGGAGTGGAGTTTGCGCTCTATAAGCAGAAAACCGTTGGCAATGTAACGGGCTTTGATGTGGAGCCTGAGCATGGCTATGAGACGCTGCTGACAAATGCGGACGGCATTATCCCGGGCGTCGATCAAACGCTCCCGCCCGGTACATATAAGCTCCACGAGAAGGCAGCTCCCAACGGCTATAAGAAGATCGGTGATATCATCTTCACCATCACTGCAACGGGAGTTATTACGCTGGATAATGCACAGACCGGCGTGATGTTGACGGATGTCCTGAGCCAATCCGGCGATACCCGTGCCTATACGCTGACCGTGCGTAACGAGCGTATCCCGCCCGCGCCGACCGATGTGCGGATGCGCGTTGCCCCATTTATCTGTATCGGCCTCATAGGACTGCTTTGCGCGGCCCTCACGCTGCCCGCCCTCCGGCGACGCAGACGGAAGGGGGGTGAGGGCCATGAGTGATTGGCTGATGACCGGCCGATACTCTAACGGCCCGCCGCTCCCGTTCAATCGTGAGGGTCCGCCCGCCCCGGTTCCCCCTGTAGGGGCGGCAAGCTGCCGCCCGGCGGCTCCTCCTGTAGGGGCCACCGTCCCCGGTGGCCCGGCGTCCGTGAGGACGCCAGCGCCGCAGGTGCTGCGAAACGCCCGCGCCCTCTGCGCCGTTGAATCCTTCTTTTCCTCCCTTTCAAAAAGGGAGGTGCCCCGCAGGGGCGGAGGGATCGAGTTGAATAAGCGCCAAAGCCGCACCTTGGAAAAACGTCTGCTTGACCGAAACCGGATGCGTTTCATGCTCCTCGGCATTTCAAAAGGTGTATTATTGAAACCCGATCCCCCACCCGCCTTCGGCGGGAGCCCCCTTTCGGAAAGGGGGCAAAGGACGGCGGCTCCGTCCCGCGTCTATCCTCCGCAAGCATTCCCGTCCTTTGACGGTTTTGTTGATCGCAGTCTTGCAAAACGAAAGCCGCAAGCAATGGAAACGCTTCCCCGCGGGGACCCGAGAAACCGCGGGAGACCGCAAAACCTGCCCCGAGGTGACCCTCGGGCCGGACCCCTGGAAGGGAGGCTGATTCACGACGAGCCTCCGGATTAAACCGTAAACCTATTTCGCAAAGCCCCGTATAGAAGAAAGAAACCCCATACAACACATCTCGAAAGGAGAAAAAACATGAAAAAGACCCTGAAAAGACTCGGCGCCCTGGCCCTGGCCCTCTGCCTGGTCCTGGCTCTGGGTGCTACCGCGCTGGCGGATGGTGAAGCGAACATGACCAGCGAAGCCGGCGTGATCGGCGAGTTTACCACCACCGATACCGCCACCACGCAGGCCACCTCCGTAATCATCTACAAGGAGATCACCGCCTACAACCCCGAGACCCGCGACGCCAACGCTCCCGCTACCACTCATAACTACACTATTGGCGCGGGCAGCGCCGGAAAGGACATCTGGGACGTAAAGACCGCTCACAATCCCGAGGCTAACGTCCATGTTGTTACCAAGGCCGGCGTCGGCACCCCGACCATCACCGGTACGGCTGCCGGTGCTCTCGCGCTCGTTCCCGGCACCGACAAGCTGAATGCTTCCGAAAACGGTACCGCGAATCGCTTCCCTCTCACCGTCAGCTTTGACGGCATCTTTAAGACTGGTGATGTTGCTAATTATGCCGCCGGTGTCTACCGCTATGTGATCAATGAGACCACCACCGAGGCAACCAAGAACGCCTCCGGCATCAAGGAGGGTACGGTCGCCAACACCCTGTACATGGACGTCTATGTGGATGGCTCCGGCAATATCTACGGTTACGTTCTCTTCACCAACGACAACAGCATCGATGCCCGTGATGGCGCGACTACCAATACCGTTGCGGAAGCTGGCAAGACCGAGGGCTTCGTCGGCAATAAGCCGGACGACGGCGTCTATGATTCCGAGGCCACTTCCATTGCCGATAAATACTACACCTTCAACCTTGAGATTTCCAAGGACGTGGTGAACGACACCTACATCGAGACTACCAAGCATCAGTTCCCCTTCACCGTCACTCTCACCAACAGCACTGTGACTGCGAACGTCCTGCCCATCATGACCGTTGGCGCGAACGCCACGCAGACCGCTCTGACTGCCGCTCCCATCGCCGGCACCTGGATGCCCACCATTGCCGACAGTGCCGTGATCGCTTACGTCGGCATCCCCTGCGGCACCACCGTGAAGATCAAGGAAATGAACAACGTGGACGGCACGACCTACGAGTCCAAGTCCGAGAATGCCGGGACCACCGCCGCGGTGAAGAACATCTTCACCAACGAATACTCCAACGAAGCGACCGTGAACTGCGGTGAGACGGCGCTCGCTAAGGCGACTGAGAACCACACTGCTACGAAGAGTAAACAGGTCCTCTTCACCAACACCCTAAAGCAGATCTCTCCCACCGGTGTCGTGATCCGTGTTGCTCCTTACGTTCTCATCCTCTGCGCCGGTGTCGTGCTGCTCGTTCTGAGCCGCCGCCGCAAGATGGCTGACGACGAGGCTTGAAGGGAAGACGGGGATAAACCCTCCGACGAATCCAAGCGCAAGTCCAGACGTAAATAGACCCATCGGCTTCTGAGGAAGCCTTTCCCCGGGCCTGACGAGGAAAGCCCAAGCCTGTCATTCCGAGCCGACGCTCGCGTCGGCGTGGGAATCCGTGCTCCTCCGGGAGAAAACGGATTGCCGCGGCCCTTTCGGGGCCTCGCAATGACAGGGGGCGATCCCCGTCAGGCCCCCGGGGGAGAGGGGGCCGACCCGGCCCCTTGTCCCGCGGAGTGAGAACGCGTACCCTTATGTAGGGGCCACCGTCCCGGTGGCCCGGCGTCCTCCGGTGGAACTCTCTTTTCCTCCCTTTGTAAAAGGGAGGTGGCATCCGCCGATCTCCCGCGAGGCGGATGACGGAAGGATCAAATTCAATAACCGGCGCAGCCGCACCTTATAAAGCGTGTGGGAGAACGAAAACAGAATGAACTTTCATACCTTGGCGTTCCAAAAGGATAATTTAATTTGATCCTCCACCGCCTGCGGGCGGAGCCCCCTTTTAGAAAGGGGGCGAAGGAGAAGCGTGTCAAACCGAGAGCGGTTTATTCAGAAAGTACATAGCGCAAAGGAAAAACGGTGAAATGAGCATAGAAACCGATTCTCAAACGCAGCTTGCCCGCCGTTTGCGGAAGAATATGACGAAGGAAGAGGGAATCCTTTGGTATACCTATCTTCGGCATTATCCACTTCGCATCATGCGGCAAAGGCCAATCGACCGGTATATCGTTGATTTCTATTGCGCAAAGGCCAAACTTGTGATTGAATTGGACGGCTCCGGACATTCTGAGCATAAAACAGAGTATGACAGGGAACGTGATCGCATCCTTGAAGACTATGGGCTCAAGGTGCTTCGCATCCCGAATAATGAAGTAAATCGCAATCTGAGCGGCGTATGCGATTATATCGATTCTGAGATCAAAAAAAGGCGTGCTTGCGCCGAGGATTGAATTCCTACCCAGGGAGGTGAGCCCATGAGTGAAGAACTGAATACCGCGGCCCCCGTGGAGGAAACCGCCGCCGAGACGGCTGCGACTGAGGAAACTGCTGCCGCGAAGACAGAGGAGGAGCAACAGCCCACGGATACGGAGAAGCTGCGCAAAAAGATCAAGCGCTCGGAAAAATCCGTTAAGCGGTATCAATGGTTCATTCTCCGCCTGCTGCTTCTGGTGCTGGTGATCTGGGTACTGCTGTTCAAAATCATTGGCCTTACGCGCATGCCCAACGACAATATGTATCCCCGCATCGACGCGGGCGACCTTATGCTCTTCTACCGCCTGGACCTTCAAAACGTCCGCGCCCAGGATATCGTGGTGCTGGAAACGGAGACCCCGCAGAGCAACGGACAAAAGCAGACCTACGTCCTGCGCGTGGTGGCCGTGGCGGGGGACACAGTTGAGGTCACCAACAACGGAAACCTCATTATCAACGGCAATTCCATGGTGGAAAACGGCATCTTTTATTCCACGACGCCTTATGAAGGCTTTACCGCTTACCCCATCACCCTGGGGGAAGACGAGGTTTTCGTTCTGGCCGATAAGCGAAACGGCGGCGAGGACAGCCGCTACTTCGGCCCCGTGAAAAAGTCCGACCTGGTGGGGACCGTTATCACTATACTGAGACGAAACAATCTGTAATTGATTTCCCAAAAGAATTGGCCTTTGGCCGGAAAGGAGGAAACGCATGGCACAGGTAACACATTCCACGCCGGACGATTTTGAAAGCCCGCAGCAGCGGAAAGCGCCGTCCAAGTCCACGGTCAGCACTGTGATTTCGCGCTTTTTGGCAGGCGGCAACGCCTTGATCTCGCTGGTGACGGGTATCCTGGCCGCCGCGCTGATCCTCTATTCCGGATACGTTCTGTATGACAGCTTCTATACGCAGAATGCCGCCGCTTCCTCCGCCATTGATCTCCTGCAGTATCGCCCCGAGATCATTGACGACGGCGCCACGCCCTTGAGTGGGGCGGATACGCTTTCTGCCATCAATAAGGACTATCGCTCCTGGCTGACGATCTATGACAGTACCATCGACTACCCGGTTATGCAGGGCAAGGACGACCTCTATTACGCCAGCCATGATATTTATGGGAAAAGCTCGCTGACCGGCGCCATTTATCTGGCCGCCGCGAATACGGCCAACCTCTCCGACACGTATAATCTGATCTACGGCCATCATATGGACAACGGAGCCATGTTCGGCGCGCTGGATCGCTTCGAGGACGCGGACTATTTCCGCGAGCACCGGGAGGGCATCCTTGTTTCGGAGAACGGCATCTATGACTTGACCGCCTTCGCCATCATTCGCACGGACGCCTATGAAAGCAAGGTTTATACAGTCGGCAATCGGGCTGAGGATGTGCTGAGCTTCCTGCGCGCTCCCGGCTCCAATACGAATGTCGTCATTTTCGATGAGGCGGTGGCCTCGGAGGCAGAGCGCATCGTGGCGCTCTCCACCTGCGCCAGCGCCGATACCAACGGCCGCCTGGTCCTCTTTGCCCGCATGGTCCCCCGCGCCGCGCTGACGGTGACGGCCATCGGCTACAGCGGGCAGTACGACGCCCAGACCCACTACGGCTCAGGCGAGCCCAACATCCAGGAGGGCACCACGCTTACCTACAGCGTGGACGATGGAGCTACCTGGTCCCTGAATCCGCCCTCCATTCTGAATATCGGCACCGTCCGCTTCCGCGTCCGCGCCCATAACGAGGACTATGGCGACGCCACGGCTTACGCGACCTTGACTGTGACGCCGATTCCCGTTACCGTGAAGGCGGACCCGGCCCAGGAGACCTTTGACAGCGGCGATCACAATTATACGGCAACCGTTTCCGGCGTCATTGACGATTATCAGATCCAGTATGTGGTGGAGAACACCCTGCTGAATGGAAATAATCAGACCAATCCCTCTCAGCTCTCCGCCGGGGAGGGCGCCCCTGTGGCCCGCTTCCTGGGGGCGGAGCGCGGATTGACCGCGAGCCTCCTGGCCAGCGGCAGCTCCACCCTTGGCGTTGGCTATTACGCGGGGGTCATCGTTCCCAGCGGCGAGTCTGTCCAGGGCAATTATACCGTTACCTATTATCCTGCCGATCTGGAGATCCTGCCTTCGCCGGCCCTGGCTGTGGAGGCCAGCGGCTACGAAGGCGTCTATGACGCGGCTGCCCACGAGGTGGGCGTCGGTACCACCGACATCATCGGCGAGACGATCATCTATTACTCCACCGACGGCGGCGAGACCTGGACGACGGACCCCACGGAGATCCTGAACGTGGGCGAGGTCGAGGTCCTCGTCAAGGCGGAGAACCCGAACTATTACACGGCCTACGATACCGCGACTTTGACCGTGACGCCGAGGCCCGCCGTTGTGACGGCGCAGCCCGCCTCCAAGGTTTACGGCTCGCCCGACCCGAGCTTTACTGCCACGGAGTCCGGCGTGATCGACGGCTATGTGCTGCAATACAGCGTCACCCGTCCCGGCGGGGAAGAGGACGTGGGGACTTATCCCGACGCCATCGTGCCCGAAGGCGCGGCGCTGCAGGGCAACTATTCCGTCAGCTATGTGCCCGCCGATTTCTCCATCACGAGCACCGGCGGCCTCACGATCGACGCCGAGGGTTATTCCGGCGTTTACGACGGCGGCAGCCACGGACCCTCCGTTACCGTGAATACCCCGGAGGGAACGACGGTTGAATACAGCACGGATGGGGGAGCCACCTGGTCAACCACGCCTCCCACGATTACGGATGTGGGCGTCGTCAATGTGCAGATCCGGGCGACGAATCCCGGGCAGGGCACCGCGCAAACCAGCGTGACCCTGCAGGTCACGCCCGCTACCGTTACTGTTACAGCCAATGACGCGGTGAAGTCCTACGGCGATCCCGATCCCGCTTTTTCGGCAAGCGTCAGTGGACTGATCGGCGACGATACGATCAGCTACACCGTTTCCCGCTCCGGAAACGACGAGAACGTGGGGACCTATCCCGGCGTCATCGTTCCCGACGGCGCGGAGAGACAGGGCAACTACATCGTCGTCTATGTGCCCGGCACCCTGCGGATCGATCCCGCCGCCCAACTGACCGTCACGGCGGAGAGCTACAGCGGCGTCTATGACGCGCGCGACCACGCGGCCGGCGGCAGCGCCAGCGTCACGGAGGGCACGACGATCGAATACAGCGTGGATGGCGGCGAGACCTGGTCCGCCGTGCCGCCCACGATCCGGAATGTGGGGGATCAGAGCTTCCTGGTCCGCGCTACGAATCCCAATTATCTGCCTGCCACTGCCTCCGGTACGCTGCGGGTGACCCCCGCCCCCGTCGTCGTGACGGCGCAGGACAGCGGGAAAGTGTACGGGACCGCAGATCCCGGCTTTACCGCGGTGGTTACCGGCCTGATCGACGATCAGCAGATCAGATATACCCTTTCCCGCCAGGGCGGAAATGAGGCCGTCGGCTTCTATCGGAACGTTATCGTTCCCGCGGGCGACGCGCTGCAGGGCAATTACACGGTCACCTATGTCCCCGCGAACTTTACCATTACCTCCGGCGGTATCCTTACGCTGACGGCTACGGGCTACAGCGGCGTCTACGACGCGGCGGAGCACACCGGCTCAGCTTCCGTGAACGTTCCTGACGGCACGGTGATCGAATACAGCATTGACGGCGGCGTGACCTGGCTCACGGAAATGCCCAATGTGATCAACGTCGGCTCCGTTACGGTGCTTGTCCGGGCGACGAATCCGAACTACGAGCCCGTTACCCAGACCGTTGTTCTCACCGTGACTCCCGCGCAGGTGGTCGTTACCGCCCAGGCGGCGGAGAAGCTCGCAGGCGCGGTTGATCCCGCGTTCACGGCCTCCGTCAGCGGCGTGATCGACGACTATGAGATCCGGTATACCGTTTCCCGCCCCGGCGCGGGCAGGGATGAAGAAGAGGGCGTTTATGCCAACGCGATTCTGCCCACGGGCGATACGGCTCAGGGGAACTATACCGTCCGCTATGTGCCCGCGGACTTTACCATCCGCGCGGGAGGCGAAAACCTTGTACTGACGCTGACGGCCACGGGCTATGAGGGCGTCTACGACGCCAGGGAGCATGCCGTGACGGCCCAGGTCAGCATCCGCGAGGGTACGACCCTGTCCTTCAGCATCGACGGCGGCGCCACCTGGACGGATACGCCCCCCAGCATCCGCGACGTGGGGGAGACCGAGGTCCTGGTCCGGGCGGAGAATCCTGCTTTTGAAACGGCGCAGGCTGCCGTGATGCTGCGCGTCACGCCGCGGGATGTGACGGTGCTGGCCAATTCGGCCATCAAGCTGGTGGGCCAGGCTGACCCTGCCTTTACGGCGACGGTCTCCGGCGTTATTGACGGCTTTGACATTGCCTATACGCTTTCCCGTCCCGGCGCGGGACGGGACGAGACGGCCGGGACCTATCCCAACGCCATCGTTCCCGCCGGTGAGGAGCTGCAGGGCAACTACCGCGTCCATTATATCCCCGCAAACTTCGTTATTGCCGACGAGCCGGGCGCACCCGTTATTCCCGTGACTCCCGTTGAGCCGGATGAACCCGGTCCCGAGGGACCCTCCGGGCCCGACACGCCGGATGAGCCCGGCCCCGAGGAGCCCCCCACCGAGGAGATCGAGGAGCCGGAAGTCCCCTTGATCCAGCGGGTCACGGAGCCCTTTGTGCCTACGCCGCATATCGGTTACGCGGCCTGGGCCCTGGTGAATTTGATCTGTCTTATCATTACCATCTATCTCTTTATCCCGCTGCTGCATCTGAAAGCCAAGTTTGGCCGCGCCAGGCTGATGAAGAAGGTCAACGAGCTTCTTGGATGAAGACCGTCCGCGAGATACTCTCGCACGACTCCGGCCCTTTCTGGCAGTTCGTGAAGTACGGCGTGATCGGCGTGATGGCCACGTGCGTCCAGACCGGCATCTTCTAC
>CAMVOG010000016.1 GCA_947169005.1 uncultured Clostridia bacterium
CAGGAGATGCTTCCCGCTGCCGTCTTCTTAAAAACAGTAGTTTTTAGAGGCCCCCAGAATGCAATGAAAAGAGGACAGCCCGCCCGGGCTGCCCTCTTTTTTCTGCCGCTTTTATTCCGCCGCGGCCAGGAGCGCCTTCGTGTAGTCCTCCTTGGGATCGTCGAAGACCTCCCGCACCGTGCCCTGCTCCACGACGCGCCCGGCCTGCATCACCAGGACCCGGTCACAGAGCTGATAAACCACGTTGAGATCGTGGGAAATGAAGAGATAGCTCAGGTCCAGCTCCTCCCGCAGGGCCCGGAGCAGCCGCAGGATCTGCGCCTGGATGGTCACGTCCAGGGCGGACACGGGCTCATCCAGGATCAGAAAGCGGGGGCGGCGGATCAGGGCCGCGGCGATGCTCACCCGCTGGCGCTGGCCGCCGGAGAGCTCGTCGGGATAGGCCGCGAACAGCTCCTCGGGCAGCTCCACCCGCCGCAGCATCTCCAGCACCCGGCGGCGGCGCTCCGCCGCGTCGTACTTGCCGAAGACCTTCAAGGGCTCCTCCACGCTCCAGATGGCCGGGTAGGCCGGGTTCAGGGAGCTGTAGGGGTCCTGAAACACGATCTGGGGCCGGGGGGTATGGTGGATGATCTCGCCCTTCTCCGTGGCGGCGAGGCCCAGGATCATGCGGGCCAGGGTACTTTTGCCGCTGCCGCTCTCCCCAACCAGGCCCACGATCTCCCCGTGGCACACGGTGAAGTCCACGTCGTGAACGATCTCCTTATACTGGCGCTTGCCCAGAAGGCCGCTGCCGTGATAGCCGCCGCTGGCGCGGCGCACCTCCAAAACCAGCTCCTCGCTCATGCCGTCTCCTTTCCGTGGCGGGTGGGGATCGCCTCGATCAGCTGCTTCGTGTAGGGGTGCTGCGGATGGTAGAACACGTCCTCCGTGGGCCCCTCCTCCACCAGCTTGCCCCGCTGCATCACGGCCACCCGGCCGCAGAGCTTGCGCACCACGTTGAGATTATGGGAAATAAAGAGCATGGACATGCCGAACTCGGCGTTCAGCTTCTTCAAAAGCTCCAGGATCTGCGCCTGGATGGTCACATCCAGGGCGGTGGTGGGCTCGTCCAGCAGCAGCAGGTCCGGCGCGCAGACGATGGCCGCGGCGATCATGGCCCGCTGCAGCATGCCGCCGGAGAGCTCGTGGGGGTACTTTGTATAGACCAGCTCCGGGTCCCGCAGCTCCACCTCCCGCATGGCCTGCAGCACCGTGGTCCGGCGCTCCTCCTTGGTCATGTGCATGTGGATGCGCAGGGTCTCCCCGATCTGCTCCCCCACGCGCATCAGCGGGTCCATGGCGCTCATGGGCTCCTGGAAGACGACGCCCACCCGCTTGCCGTGGAGCTTTCTGAGAGCGGCCCGCTCCGCGTGGAGCAGGTCCTCCCCGTCCAGGAGAATATCCCCCCTGAGGGCGCACTTCTTCCGGGGCAGCAGGCCCGCGATGCTCATGGCCGTGACGGTCTTGCCGCTGCCGCTCTCGCCCACCAGGCCCACGATCTCGCCGTCATGGATGGTGAGATTCACGCCGGACACCGCCTCCCGGTCCCGGTTCAGAAACTGCACGTGCAGGTCCTTGATCTCCAGCATCAGGCGTCACCTCCGTTCAGCCGCTGCAGGCCCTCGCCGATCAGCCCCACGCCGAAGACCTGCAGGACGATGGTGATGCCCGCCGCCAGGGCGTACCAGGGCGCGGAGGCGAACATGCCCTGGCTCTCGGAGAGCATGTAGCCCAGGGAGGTCTCCAGGGGCGTGATGCGCAGAAAGCTCATGCTGGCCTCCGCCAGCACGGCGTTGTTGAAGCCGATGGTCAGCGCGGGCAGCAGCACCCGCAGGGTGTTGGGCAGCATATGCAGCGCCAGGATGCGCCCGCTGCTCGCCCCCATGAGCCGAGCGGAGGTGATGTAATTCATATCCCGCAGCCCGGCGAAGGCCGTTCGCGTGACCCGGGCGAAGCTGGGGATGAACACCAGCCCCAGGGCCAGCACCAGATTGATCTTGCTTTGGGGCCCCAGGATGCTGATGACCACCAGGGCCAGCAGAATGCTGGGGAAGGCGGTGATGGCGTCGTTAAGCCGCATGAGCACGTCGTCCACCGCGCCGCCGAAATAGCCCGTGACGGCCCCGATCAGCGTGCCCGCGACGGCGCCGATCAGCACCGTGGCCACGGCGATGGAGAGGGTGGTGCCCATGCCCCGCAGGACCCGGGAGAAAATATCCCGCCCCAGCTTGTCGGTGCCCAGAAGGTGGGCCGCGGAGGGGGCCTCGAATTTCAGCCCGCTCTGGGCCGTGGGGGAGTGGGGCGTCCAGAAGGTGCCCAGGATGGTGAGGGCCAGCAGCAGGCCCGTGATGATGAGCCCCGCCAGGAGATAGCCGTTCAGCTTCTTTTTCATTTTGTCCCTCCCAGCCGCAGACGCGGGTCAATGGCCCGGTCAATGAGGTCCGCCAGCGTCCCCGCCAGCACCACCCAGAAGGCCAGGATCACCACGATGGTCTGCACCACCGGGTAGTCCCGGGTGTTGATGCTGCTCACGAGGAAGCTCCCCAGCCCCGGCACGCCGAAGACCTGCTCCACCACGATGCTGCCGCCGATGATCTCGGCCATGGTCTGGCCCAGGAAGGTGACGGTAGCCACGAGGGAGTTTTTCAGCACATGGCCCCAAAGGACGCCGTGCCGGTCATTGCCCCGGGAAATGGCCGTGCGGACATAGGCCTTGTTCATTTCCCCCACCACCGTGGCCCGCATCATGCGCACGGTCATGGCGATGCGGGGAATGGCGACGCAGACGGCGGCGAAGAAAAGGTGCCGCAGGGAGCGGGCCAGGTGCGCCCCCAAGTCGATGCTCTCCCCGGGCACGAAGACCCGCAGGAGGATGCCGAAGGCATAGGAGAGCAGAATGCCCGTGAAGAAGGGGGGCACGGCCATACAGAGCTGGTTGAAGGCGGTATGTACCCAGTCGAAGGCCCCGCCCACCCAGCGGTGGGACCAGACCCCCAGGGGAATGGAGATGACGACGATGAGCAGAAAGCTCATGAGGCACATCAAAAGCGTCAGCCCCAGCTTCGGGGCCACCAGGCTCCACACCGGGCTGCCGTAGCGATAGGAAACGCCCAGGTCCCCGGTGAAAAAGCCCCCCAGCCAGGAGATATAGCGGACGATCAGGGGCCTGTCCAGCCCCCACTCATGGCGCAGGGCGGCCAGGGCCTCCGGCGTGGCCTCCACGCCCAGCTTGGTCTGGGCCGGGTCGCCCGAGACCAGGGAAAAGGCCACGAAGGTCAGCAGGGACACCAGCACCATGGTGATCAGCAGCATCCCGATCCGC
This sequence comes from uncultured Clostridia bacterium, assembly GCA_947169005.1. Taxonomy (GTDB): domain Bacteria; phylum Bacillota; class Clostridia; order Oscillospirales; family Oscillospiraceae; genus RGIG6375. Next base: position 3,365 of record CAMVOG010000016.1, read on the forward strand.
TTGGCCGTATATTTCAAGGGCTTCGCCTCCTTCCCGGTAGTGCAATGGCTCCCCCGTCCGAAAAAGGGGCGGGGAAGCCATTTTCATGCTTCAAAGTCTTACGCCCAACGCAGCAGAGACACGTCCAGCACGTAAAGGGGATAGAAGGTCAGCCCCTCCACGCCGGTCCGGACGGCCACCAGGTCCGCCATGTCCTGGATATAGACGTTGGCGGCGTTCTCCGTCAGGTTCTTTTCCAGCTGGCGGTAAAGCTCCGTCTGCTCCGCGTCGTCGGCGGCGGAGACGGCCTTGGCCAGGATGGCGTCGTAGTCCGCGTTGTTGTAGTTGGTGAAGTTGTTGCTCTGCTGGCTGCCGAAGCGCTCCAGCAGCTTGCGGGCGGTCATGTTGTCGCTGGTGAGGCCCGTGATGGTGCTTTCAAACTGGCGGCCGCCGTACACGTCCTCCAGCCAGGCGCCCCATTCCACGGGCAGAATGGTCACGTTGATGCCCACGGTCTCCAGCTGCATCTTGATAGCCTCGGCGGTGTCCACGTGAGGCTGATAGTTGGAGGGGACCGTGATGGTCATGTCAAAGCCGTCGGGATAGCCCGCCTCGGTGAGCAGCTCCTTGGCTCTGTCGGTATCGTAGGTGTAATAATCCGTGAGGCTCTCGTCGTAATACTTCCCGAAGGAGGGGAACATGGAGGTGCCCAGGGGGATGCCGTAGCCGTCAAAGGCCAGGTCGATGATCTGCTGCTTGCTGATGGCGTAGCAGAGGGCCTGCCGCACCCGCACGTCGTCAAAGGGCGCCACGGCGTTGTTGAGGTACAGGGCCTGCACCAGATTCATGCTGCCCTGCTCCACCTTGAAATCGGCGGCGTTGAGCTGTTTGGTCTGGGTGGTGGTCAGATGGGCCACCAGGTCCAGGGCGCCGCTCTGCAGGCCGAGCACCAGGCCCTCGGCGCTCTCCAGAATTTTAAAGGTGACCTTATCCAGGCTGCCGCCCTGGCCCCAGTAGTCGGCGAAGCGCTCCAGCACCAGGTTGTCCTGCACGGCGCGGGAGACGAATTTATAGGGGCCGGTGCCCACGGGGGCGGTCTCCTGGTCCGCGTAATCGGCGGGGAGGATATAGGCGTTCATGATATAGGCGAGGAATTCGTTGCTGGGCTCGGAGAGGGTGACCGTCAGGGTCTTGCCGTCAGCGGAGGGCTCCAGGCCGGAGATAATGTCCAGCGGGGCCAGCTTGGCGGCGGCGTCCTCGCCGTTGCGGCGGCGCTCGATGGAATACACCACGTCGTCCATGGTCACGGCGTTCCCGTTATGGAACTTCACGCCCTCCCGCAGGGTAAAAACATAGCTCAGCCCGTCGGCGGATTTTTCCACCGCGGAGGCCACCGCGGGGACGATGTCGCCGGCGGAGGTGGGCTTCACCAGGCCCTCGAAGACGTTGAACAGGACCTCCTTGGTACCCGCCGCTGTCATGTGGTCGGGGTCAAGACTGTCGAAATCCTGGGCAATGCCTACAACGAGCTCATTGGCCGCTGCCCGCCCGGTCTTTTCCGCGGCGTTCAGGTCGGAAGAGCTGGCCGTCGGTGTGGTCTTCCCGGCGCAGCCGGCCAGAGCGGCCAGGATCAGCGCCAGTGCCAGAAGTGATGCGATTACTTTCCTTTTCATGTTTCTGCTCCTTTCATCGCCGCCCTCACCTTCGTAGGGTCGGCGTGCGCGCCTGCGGGCGCATGGTTTTGAAACCTCGGGACCTCGCTATTCAGTTGTCGATCCCGCAGGATCGTGGGTCATTATACTATAGTTTGCCCCACGATGCAAGAGGGCAGCCGGAAAATTTCATATCCCGCCGTGATCTGCCCCAGAATTCCCCAAAACTTGCGGCATTTTTACCAATTTCCCCCTTGACAAATCGGCCTCTTGCGGGTATAGTAGGCTTTGTTACCGAATCGTTACTATTTGTCGGGTGTTTGACGCTCTTTTGTTTCTCTTCGTTCCCACACCCGGCTTGCTCATATCCGATCTGAGAGGTTGCTTTTATGGAACGTACAAGTGAAAGCCGCCGTGCCCTCCGGCGCGGGCTCGTGATGGGGCTCGTCGGTCTTCTGATCATCGCGGGGGCCGTGGCCTATATCCTTTCCAGAAACGTTGCCTACGCCGTCTCCGTAAACGGGGAGTTCGTGGGCTATGCCAGCGACGTGGCGGAGATCAACTCCGCCGTGGAGAGCGTGAGCCAGACCGTGTCCTCCGCTCTGGGCTATGACTATCCGGTGGCCGTGGCCGTCAGCTATGAGCGGACCCTGGGCACCGGGGACGCCGACATCACCCAGGCCGTGGAGGAGACCCTGCTGGACGGGCTGGACGTGATCGGCGAATACGCCATTCTCTGCGTGGACGGCGAGCCCTTCTGCGCCTTTGAGACGACGGCGGACGCCGCCGCCGCCCTGGCCGCCTTCGTGAACAAGTTTTCCGAGGACGGGTTGGACAGCGCCGCGCTGCAGGAGGACGTGAGCGTCCGCGTGGACTATGCGGACAGCCGCCTGCTGGACGCCGCCAAGGTTTTCAACGTGCTGGCCATGGACAAGATCCATGTGGAAACCGTTTCCCACTCCAGCGAGGAGGAGATCTTCCCTTACTCCACCGAGATCGTCTATGACGAGACTATGTACGTGGATGAGCAGCTTCTGGAGCAGACCGGGCGCTCCGGCCGCCGCGTGACGCTGACCACCGAAACCAGCGTCAACGGCAAGGTAACCGCCACCGAGAGCAGCGACGTGGTGAACGTGGCCCCGGTGAACGAGATCATCCGCGTGGGCACCAAGGAGCATATTTCCACGGGCAGCTACCTCTGGCCCTCCGACGGCATCCTTACCTCCCGCTTCGGCCGCCGCAGCGTGGCCGTGGGCTCCAGCTACCACAAGGGCATCGACGTCGCCGCCGCCTACGGCGACCCCATCACCGCCTCCGACGGCGGCACCGTGATTTTCGCGGATTGGGAGAGCGGCTACGGCAAGCTGGTCAAGCTGGAGCATGAGAACGGGGACGTGACCTATTACGGCCATTGCAGCTCCCTGGCCGTCAGCGTGGGCGACGTGGTGCGGCAGGGCGACGTGATCGCCTACATGGGCGCCACGGGCGTGGCCAGCGGCGTACACGTGCATTTTGAATACCGGCCCCTGGGCGGGGACCCCATCGATCCCCTGCTGGTGCTGCCGGAGCGCTGAGATTTTCATCCTTCTCCTATATAGCTTGGGGGCTGCCGCAACGGGCCGCCCCCATTCTTTCTGTAAAATTTTTGTGAAGGGCTGTTATTTGCCCTTTGACTGTGCTATAATCATAAAGCATCCGGGAGGTGAGAGGCTTGGCGCAGAAAAAAACAGGAAACAGAACCGTGGCCCAGAACCGCAAGGCCTTTCACGACTATTTCGTGGAGGACCGCTTTGAGGCGGGCATCTCCCTGGCGGGCACGGAGGTCAAGTCCATCCGGGCGGGCACGCTGAATCTGAAGGATTCCTTCTGCGTGGTCAAGGACGGGGAGATCTTCGTACACGGCATGCACGTGAGCCCCTATGAGCAGGGCAACATTTTCAATAAGGACCCGATGCGTCCCCGCCGCCTGCTGATGCACAAGCGGGAGATCAACCGGCTCTACGCCCTGGTGAAGCAGGACGGCTACGCCCTGATCCCCCTCTCGGTCTATTTCAACGAGGCCTCCCGCGTAAAGGTGGAGCTGGGGCTCTGCAAGGGCAAAAAGCTCTATGACAAGCGGGCCGCCGCCGCGGAGCGGGACGCGAAGCGGGAGATCGACCGCGGCATGAAGCAGCGGCGCTGACCGCGCAAAAAGAAAGGAAGATGCGATATGGCAAACCCCATCGTTACCATTGAGATGGAAAACGGCGACGTCATCAAGGCGGAGCTCTATCCCGAGCTGGCCCCCAACACCGTGAACAACTTTATTTCCCTGGTCTCCTCCGGCTTTTATGACGGGCTGATCTTCCACCGGGTCATCCAGGGCTTTATGATCCAGGGCGGCGACCCGGAGGGCACGGGCATGGGCGGCCCCGGCTATTCCATCAAGGGCGAGTTTGAGCAGAACGGCTTTAAAAACCCCCTCAAGCACAGCCGCGGCGTTCTCTCCATGGCCCGCTCCATGCGGCCCAACTCCGCCGGGAGCCAGTTCTTCATCATGCACGCCGCCGCCCCCCATCTGGACGGCTCCTACGCCGCCTTCGGCAAGGTCATCGAGGGCATCGAGGCCGTGGACAACATCGCCCGCGCCGACGTGGATTACAATGACCGCCCCCGCAAGGAGCAGAAGATGAAGAAAGTCACCGTGGACACCTTCGGCGTCAGCTATCCCGCGCCGGAGAAGGTGTAAGCGAGGCGGCCTTGCACCGTTTGCAGCAGGAGGTCCCATGATGCAGTACAACGTAATTGAGCAAAAGATGCGGAGCCTGCCGGATAATTGCCTGGAGGAGATCGACTCCTTTGTGGATTATCTGCTTTTCCGGGAGAAGCAAAGCGGCCGCACGCGCGTTTTGACGCCGGCAAGCAAGTTCTTCGGCAGCGTCAAGACCCTGGGGGACGGGCTGCGCGCGCAGAGGCAGATGCGTGATGAGTGGGATTGATTATCTGGCGGACACCAACGCCTTGATCTACCTGCTGAGCGGGAATCCCTGCATGGAGCCCTATCTCTCGGCTCGGCTCGGCGTGTCCGTCATCAGTGAAATGGGGCTGCTCTCATTCCCGGGCATAAGCCCCGATGAAACAAACACGATCCGTTCTTTCCTGGGCGAGTGCGCGTCTCTGCTCCTTGACACAGCGGTCAAGGAAAGGACCATTTCCCTCAGAAAACAGTATCGGATCAAGCTGCCCGACGCGATCATCGCGGCAACTGCCGTGGAAAAGGGCCTGCCGCTGCTCACGGCGGACAGGGGCTTCACGAAAATCGAGGAGCTTTCCCTGGAGCTTTTGCAGCCCTGACCCCGCGCCGGAGAAGGTGTAAATATCCCTGCGTTATCCCAGAATCGTTGTCAGTTGCTTTCCACGGGGCGCGTCAGCGCCCCTTCACCCGGGGACGTAATGGTTTCGACGGGGGTGTGGAAGCGGAATAAGCGGGCGGATGCGCCTACCATCCTTAAAATGGGCACCTTATAAATTAAAGAACAACGATTCTTTCGAACTGGCTGCCGCTTAAGGCAACCCATCGCTGCCGGAAGGGCCACGAGCCGGATAGCGGTGTCATTCAGTGGCGTCCGTGAACACGCAAAGCTTTGAGCGCGTCACGCATCATGAAGCTACCCGAGGCGGATCGCCTGACGGCTTGCGCCTGCTGAGGGGAAAAGGGCCTCGCCCAAAATAACCGTCTGCGCCCGGAGAAGGTTCCGAAGAAGCGCTTTCGGACGCGGGTTCGACTCCCGCCGTCTCCACCAAAGCGAAAATCCTGTCGACGAAGTCGGCAGGATTTTCGCTTTGTATTCTTCATTTTTAAGTTTTCAGTCTTCATTCTTCAGTAAGCAAGCGACAGGATTTTCTAAATGAATACTGAAAACTTAAGACTGAAAAATGAATAATGAAGGGAAAGAAGTATGCCATTCTTCATTTTTAAGTTTTCAGTCTTCAGTATTCATTGAAAAAGGACTTGCCGAGGCAAGTCCTTTTTCTTTATGCTTCCTCTCTTCTCTCGCGGATGCCTGTCAGCCGATGTAGGCGTCGTAGGCCTCCTGGTACACGGCGAGGACCTCGTCGAGGCCGATCTCGTGGAGCTGGGCCTCATAGGCGTCCCACTCGCTCAGGGGCTTGGAGCCGTCGATGAAGGCCAGGTAGTTCTCGGAGAGGTAGGTCTCCAGGTCGGAGCCGTACTTGGCCAGCTCGTCGGTCTGATCGTTGTTGAAAGTGATGCCGGAGGGGTAAACGTAGGCGTTGTCATGGGCGTTGAACTCCCAATCCAGCAGGTACTGGAAGGCGACCTCGTTGCCGGGGACCAGCCAGGTGTAGTTGACGTAAAGGCCGGGCTCGCAGAGGCTGTTCAGCGCGTAGGAGGGCATGATCATGGACCAATAGGCGGGGTGCTGGATGATCATGTCGGTGATGGTGATGTTGCCGTTGTCGTCATACTCCCAGCTCACGCCCTCTACGCCGTAGCCGAAGAAGAACTTGCCGGCCTCGCTGTAGCGGTAGTCCAGCCAGGAGCAGATCAGCGGGATGTTCTCGCAGGAGGCGGCCACAGCGGCGCTGCCCCAGTAGATGCGGGCGATCTGGAAGCCCATGTGCAGGGTCTGGCCGCGGGTCTCGGCGGGCTTGCTGATGGCGACCCAGCCGGTGTGCCCCTCGGGGATGAAGGCGTTGTGGCTGACCATGGTGGTGGGACGGGTGCCGGTGACGTAGCCCATGCGGCCGTTGTCCAGATTCTGGTCAAAGTCCTGGAGGGAGCCGTAGCCCGCCCAGTTGGGGTCGATGAGGCCCTCGGAATACCACTGGTTCAGCATGGTGATGCGCTTGCGGTCGCCCTCCGTGGGGTTGCTGAGCTGCACCCTGCCGTCCTTCACGAACTGCGTGCGGATGCCGCTGCAGGAGGCGTAGGTATCATAGCCCACGAACTCGTAGGCGCCCGCCAGCTCGATGGTCTTGAAGATGGTCATGGGCGTCTCGGCGCCTTCCTCGTTTTTGAAGAAGGTCAGCATCTCGTGGAGATCGTCAAAGGTGAGGATGTCAGCGTTGGTCTTGCCCATATCCTCCAGCCAGTCGCCCCGGGCGAAGGCGCCGGAGTTCAGCTCCAGCACGTCCTTGAGCTCATAGAAGCTCATGATAAGGCCGTCGTCATAGAACACGCGGTTGATGGTGTCCAGGTCCTCGGGGTCCCGGCGGGCCTCATAGATGTAGTTGGGGATATACTCGCGGTAATCGTAAAGGTTGGCGAAGTAGGCCTCGTCCTCCACGGCGTTGCGGAAGTTGCCGTTGTAGAAGGTCTCGGCGGAGCACATGATGTCGCAGAGATCGTCGGAGGCGATCAGCACGGAGAAGTTCTCCTGCCGCTTGTCGGAGGTGACGGTGACGTATTCCACGTTCACGCCCGTGCGCTTCTGCAGCTCGGTGGGGAACTCCATGGCCCCGTAGCCGCCCTCGGGCAGATAGTCCGGCGTCCAGGACACGGTCCACATGTCGAAGACCTCGTCGGTGGTGGACAGGGGCAGCTCGTACTCATACTTTTCCAGGGCCAGGCCCTGGGCGTCCGCCTGGAACTTGCCCGCCGCCAGGTTGTAGGGGGAGGGCTCCTCCGTCTCGGCGGGCTCGGGCTCCGTCGTTTCGGCAGGCTCGGTGGTCTCCGTCTCGGCGGGCTGGGTCTCGGCAGGCTGGATCTCCGTCTGCTGGGTCTCCGTCTCGGCGGGCTGGGTTTCGGTTTGCTGGGTCTGGGTGGTCTGCTGGCCGCCGCAGCCCGCGAAGAGGGCCAGGCAGAACAGCGCAGCCAGGATCAGCGCCAAGGTTTTTTTCATAGCTCATACTCCTTTCAAAACTTTTTGCTCCGGGCCTTGCGCCCGGTCAGCTTTCCTCCAGCTTTTTCTTTTCGGCCTCCATCTTGGCCACGCCGTCCTTCCAGCAGCGGCCGCAGAGGGTGCATTTCTTATCGGGCTCGTAGCGGCACTTGCGCACACCCGTGAGCCCCGTGAACTGGAGCCGCGTGTTTCCTTCGTCGTCCTTGCGGCGGGCGAAGTTGCCGAACTGGCCCCGGGGCAGCATGATCTCGAAGTAAACGGGCTTTGTCACCCGCTTGAACTCCAGGGGACAGTGCCAGGTGAAGGGCGGGATGCGCACGATGGTGGGCTCGGTGATGATGTGCTTTTCCAGGTGGTTGGGGTCCTTGCCGATCCAGAGCTCGATCTCCGCGTCAAAGGAGCCGAAGGGGTCGGTCATATCGTAGCCCATGAAGCAGAGGTGCTCCTCCTCCGTGTGGATATTGGTCTCCCGGTCCAGGAAGGCCTCCTTCATATAGCAGCGGTAGGAGGCGTAGAATTCCGCGCCCTCCATGCAGTCCTGCCCGCGGAAGTAAGCCTGGTAGGGGGGCATGAAGTCGCCCCAGTGGTTATACTGCTTCTCAAAGGTATGCACCAGATGATCGTATCTTCCCATGCTTACACCCCAATCTCGGCGGGAGTCGGGATACCGAACTCCTCAAAGCCCTCGCAGGCCGTGTCATAAACGGGTCTTCCCTCTTTGTCGAAGCGGCGACGCACGGCGTAATAGCGCCCGTTGAACAGCACCGGCTGGAAGAAAAGAGGCTTGCCCAGCCGCTTGATCTCGATGGGCCCGTGCCAGAAATAGCGGGGCACACGGATCATGGTGGGCTTGGTGATGACGATCTTTTCCATGTCGTCGGGGTCCTCGCCCAGGTAGAGCTCGATCTCGGCGTCGAAGCTCTCGAAGGCGTCCCGCAGGTCGTGGCCCACAAAAGCCAGGTACTGCTCATCCCGGTGAAAATGGGCCTCGGAGCAGACCACGCCGGGCTTCATGTAGGCCCGGTACGGCGCGTAGATCCCGGAGCCGGGAATGCAGGAATCCCCGCGGAAGAAGGCCTCCACGGGGGGCAGCATGCTCCCCTCCGGCGTCTTGAGCTGTGGGAATTTGTAAAACAGCCAGTCATACTCTCCCATACGCTTTCCTCCTGTTCAAGATGATCCGGTCCCCGGGCAGGGTCCCGGTCAGTTTCCATTATAAGGGAAACAGGAGGGAAAAACCATGTATGGGGATACAGCTTGCGGCGCAAGTTCCTGGAGTTTTCTCCAAAGCCTTTTGGCTCTTTTCCCCGGCTTGACAGGGCAAAGAAAGTCGATTATGATGAATAGGAACAGAATAACACAGAATCTTTAAAAATATACTTGGATTTTTCCCTAAAAAGGAGACGGCTATGAACGAGAAAATAAGCAACACAAAAGAGGCCAGCCTGCGGCTTTACGAAAAGCTGGTCTCCGGCGCGGGGCTGGAGGCTCTGGCGAGCCTGGCCCAGCAGCTTCTGGGAAATCCCCTCCTGGCGGCGGACAAAAGCTGCCGGGTCCTCTTCAACAGCGGCTTCTCCGCCGAGGAGGAGAACCCCGTCTGGCGCACGGCCCACGAGGCGGGCTACTATCCGCCCGAGTACCTGGAGGCCCTGGCCAACGACCCCCTCTATCAGGCGGCCTTCACTGCCCGGGAGCCCGTGCTGATGGAGGACCGCTTCTCCGGCTGCCGCTGTCTGCTCTTCCGCCTGGCCTGCGGCGGGGCCGTGAGCGGATTTGCCCAGCTCGTGGAGCTGCGGCGGCCCATCACCCCAGCGGACAGGGAGCTTTTCGCCGTCTTTTGCCGGGCGGCGGGCACGGCCATCAGCAGCAGCCGGGCGGCGGAAAACGAGGACCGGCGCAGCTCCGGCTACGTGCTGGCGGAGCTGCTGAACGGCAACCTGCACGGGGATCGGCTGCGGCAGATGCTCAGCGCCGCCCATATAGAGCCGAAAAAGCCCCGCTGCCTTTTCGTCATCGAAAAGGAGGACGGGGAGCGGATGTATACGGAATATGTGACCGCCAGCGCCGAGGCCATCGTCCACCACGGGAAGGGCACCGTTTACGGCAACCGCCTGCTCTTCCTGGTGGACCTGGAGGGGCAGCTTCTCCTGGCCCCACGGGAACGGCAGCGCTTTAAGGAATTTCTTGGGGAAAACGGCCTTATCTGCGGCAGCAGCGGGCGCTTTGAGAACATGAACCAGCTCCCCACGGCCTATCGCCAGGCCGTCACCGCCAGCCGCCTGGGGCGGCAGATGGAGAACCGGGGCCCCATGTACTACCTCTGGGAGTACACCACCTATCAGATGTGCGACCTGCTCTATGACCGCTGCGAGCTTATGGAGTTCTGCAACCCCCTCATCATGGACATCAAGCGCTATGACCGGGAGAACGGCACGGGCTTTCTGCGCACCCTGGAGGAATACGTGCGCTCCGGCGGCAGCCCCGTGCGCGCCGCCGCCAGCCTGGGCATCCACCGCAACACCGTGGACTACCGCATCAGCCGCATGCGTGAGCTCTTCGACCTGGACGTGACGGACCAGAATCTGATCTACTCCTTCCGCCAGTCCTTCCAGATCCTCTATTACCTGGAAAAGAACGAGCGCCAGGAGGAAGAGACCCGTCTGCCCCTGTAAGGAAAGTGGTGGGGCCGCGCGAAAATGAGGTGTAGGGGGCGGCGCCTCGACGCCCCGGCAGCAGAGCGTCGGACAATCGCCAGGGATGGGCGAATGCGCAGAACGCACGAAACATTGTAGGGGCCACCGTCCTCGGTGGCCCGGCAGCAGAGCGCAGGACAACCCCCCGTTCAGGCGAATGCGCAGAACGCGCGAAACATTGTAGGGGCCACCGTCCTCGGTGGCCCGGCAGCAGGGGTGCGGATAATCGCCCAGGATGGGCGAATGCGCAGAACGCGCGAAACGATTGTAGGGGCCACCGTCCTCGGTGGCCCGGCAGCAGAGCGTTGGGCAACCGCCCAGAATGGGCGAATGCGCAGAACGCACGAAACATTGTAGGGGCCACCGTCCTCGGTGGCCCGGCAGCAGAGCGCAGGACAACCCCCCGTTCAGGCGAATGCGCAGAACGCGCGAAACATTGTAGGGGCCACCGTCCTCGGTGGCCCGGCAGCAGGGGTGCGGATAATCGCCCAGGATGGGCGAATCCGCAGAACGCAGGAAAACCACCCGCCCTGCGTGTTTCAGCGCCTGCGGCGCTGGCGGCGCTGCGCACCGCACGGGCCACCGAGGACGGTGGCCCCTACAAAACGCAAATCGCCGCCCCGCAAATGCGGAGCGGCGAAAAATATACGCGAAGAGGACTTGCGCACGCCAGATGCGGGAGCGTCACCGGGGGAGAGTGGTGGGCTCAGTGTAACACGCCATTGACAATACCGTAGTGCTGCTCGTACCAGTGGGTTCCTACCCATTCCAACTTGAGCTGTAACGCATAGTTGAGGGGGATGGATACGTGAGTCAATAGCATATCTCCAGTAAGATTAATGCTGTCATAGTATTTCCCGTCCAGATAGATTTTAAGCTCAGTCCCTGCTGTATCGGTTCCATCAATATGGCCAATGTCGAATTCCAATGAGGCGTATTCACCGTTAGTGTTGAACAGGGCAAATCCATCCCAACCCACGTTCAAATCCAACTGATGGGCATACTTCTTCCCCATAATCTCATAATAGTCCGTCTTGGAGATTTCGCAGTTGTTCGTCTGATACGGCGGGCAGAGGGTGAGCAGGTCGTTTTCAAGTCCCGGTACCTTGCCGACGTATACCGTCTTCGTGGCCCCGTCCCAGGTGACTTTTTTGCCCAGGGCTTCGCCGACGGCGCGGACGGGGAGGTAGGTGGTGCCCTCATAGATAAAGGGCTCCACGACCTTGCCATTGGCGTCTTTGGGGGTGACGGGCACCCCGTCAACCACCAGGCTGATGCCGACGTAGCTGGCGGTGATCTCCTTGGTGTAGCTGCCGGCGGCGAAGGCCGCCGTGCCCAGGAGCAGCACGAGGCTGAGGACCAGGGCAATGAGTTGTACGCGCTTTTTCATGGATCATGCTCCTTTCTATACTTCCGACCGGGCGGGGAGGGGAGGCCCCTCCGCCGCGCCGTGGCCGGAAACATAAAAAGCGGTGTTGAGCGCAAAACTCAACACCGCCTGACGATCCATCAGAGCGCAACACAATATGGCACATCACCCGGCGTTTTCCCACTTGAAAAAGAGGGGGCGGACGGGTATAATGAGCTTACGGTGCAGACAAGGTCTGTTGTGTTGAGTGGCTACTTCACTCAGCATAGGGGCATGGCGAGTTGCAGCTCGTCATGTCCTGCCGCTTTTTATGTTTCTGTTCCTATTGTAATTGCTCTGCGCCGAAAAAGCAAGATATTTTTGCTCGGTGTGCGATAAAAACTGCTTTCAATGTACACTGTTACAAACAAACGCGGCGCGGGGAATACCCGCGCCGCTCGTGTATCCTGTTTTACGCCTCGTCGGGGACGATGAGGCCGTAGCCGCCGTCCTTCCGCTTGTAGACGATGGAGATCAGATCCTCCTCGTCCTGATCTTTGAAAACGAAGAACTCGTGGTCCAGAAGATTCATCTGCAGGATGGCCTCCTCCGGGGACATGGGCTTGATGGAGAAGCGCTTGGTGCGGATGATCTTGAAGTCCGTCTCCTCCTCCTCGGGCGAGGCTTCCTCGACCACGGGGGCAAAATCCTTTTCCAGCGCGCCCTCGCGGATGCGCTTGGCCAGGCGGGTCTTGTTCTTGCGGACCTGCCGCTCGATGGAGGCCACGGCGGAGTCGATGGAGGCCAGCATATCGCTGGTGTTCTCACTGACGCGGAAGAACATGCCTCTGTTTTCAAGCGTCAGCTCCACGATGCAGCGGTGATTCTTCTGCACGGAAAAGGTGACGTAGGCGGTGGACTCGTCCCGGAAGAGGCGGTCCAGCTTGCCGATCTTCTTCTCCGCGTACTCCTTCACGCTGTCGCGGACGTTGACCTTTTTCTCGGTGTACACGAACTTCATTTGCTTACGCTCCTTTCGCTGTGGGATCGGGAGGGGCGTTCCCCTCCGATTGATTTCAGTATATCACAATCGGATGAAAAAATGAAGAGGAAGTGGAAAAGTTTTTGCATTTTTAATATCTTTTATCTCTTATCTCTTATCCCTTATCTTTTATCTTTTTCATATCCTTCCTTCCGCGTGGCGGGTGACGTGGCAGCTCATGTTCACCACGCATGGGAGGCCCGCGATGTGGGTGGGGCGGGGCTCGATGTTCACGGCCAGGGCCGTGTGGCTGCCGCCGAAGCCCTGGGCCCCGATGCCGAGGCGGTTGATCTTCTCCAGGGCACGCTGCTCCATGGCGGCGTAGTAGGGGTCCGGGTGCCGGGTGTCGATGGGCCGCAGCAGGGCTTCTTTGGCGGCCAGGGCCGCCTGCTCCAGCGTTCCTCCCAGGCCCACGCCCAAAATCACCGGGGGGCAGGGCCGGGCCCCGGCCTTCCGCACGGTCTCCACGAAGAAGTCCTCGATTTCCTCCTGGGTGGAGGAGGGCAGGAAGAGCCGCGCCGCGCTCATGTTCTCGCTGCCGAAGCCCTTGGGGGCCACGACGAGGCGCAGCCCGTCCCCGGCCACCAGGCGCAGATGCAGCACGGCGGGGGTGTTGTCCTCGGTATTCACCCGGCGCAGGGGGTCCGCCACCACGGACTTGCGCAGGCAGCCGTTCACATAGCCCCGGCGCACGCCCTCATTCACCGCGTCCTCCAGCAGCCCGCCGGTGATGTGGACCTCCTGGCCCAGCTCGGCAAAGACCACCGCCATGCCCGTGTCCTGGCAGATGGGCAGGTCCGCCGAGGCGGCGTACTTGAAATTCTCCACGATATCCTCCAGGGCGCTGCGGGCCGCGTCGCAGCTCTCGCTCTCCGCCGCGCACTCCAGCAGGATGCCCAGCTCCGGCGGCAGGATGGTGTTCGCCCGGACGCAAAGCCGCTCCACCAGCGCGGCGATCTCTTCAAAGGTGATCTCTCTCATGTGGTACCTCCTCGGTAGGCATTAGGGCATCTCTAAAACTATTTCTCTGCCGCCGGAGGCGGCAATATCGCTGCGGCGCAGAGCGCGGCAATATCGTTGCGGCGTGAAACGGCGCAATATCGTATTTGCTCTCAGCAAATATCTCGCTGTAA
>CAMVOG010000017.1 GCA_947169005.1 uncultured Clostridia bacterium
CATAGAGAATGCGCACCCCGTTGGGCAGGACGCGCTTTTCGTAGCTTTCGTTCATCTTTCTCTCCTTCTTATGCGCCGTGCAGCACCGCAATGGGGACCTGCAGGGGATTGAAGACGCGGGGGAAGCCTCCCGCCGGGGCCAGCCCCGCGGAAACCAGAAGCTGCCCGCCGTTCTCCAGGGCGTAGAGCCCCTTGGTGTAGGGCGGGAACAGCTCCCGGGAGGGGGCGATCACCCCGCCCAGGAAGGGCAGGCGCAGCATGCCGCCGTGAACGTGGCCGGAAAAGATCAGGTCATAGCCCAGCGCGTCATAGGTCTCCGCGTCGTCGGGCCGATGGGCCAGCAGCAGCACGGGGCCCGCGTAGTCCTCCGCCTCGATCTCCTCCATGAGCTCGGCGGGGGTCTTTTGATCCCAGGGGCCCGCCTTGTCCTCCACCCCGGCCAGCAGCAGCCGATTCGTCCCCAGCGTCAGGTAAGCAAACTCGTTCCGCAGGGGCGTGACGCCGCAATCCTCCAAAAGCTCCATGAGCTCCGGCACCACCCGGGCGGACCATTCGTGATTGCCCGTCACGTAATAGGTCGGGGCGATGGCCGCCAGGCCCCGCATCAGCGCCCGGACGGTTTCGGGGCCGTGGTCGTCGTCCACAACGTCCCCGGTGACGACGATGAGGTTGGGCTTCGCCTTCTCCAACTTTTCCAGCAGCCGTTTGCCGCCCAGACCCAGCAGGTCGCCGCCGTGTACGTCCGAGACCTGGGCGACACGATAGCCCTCGAAGGCCGGGGGCAGCCCCGCCAGGCTGACCTCATATTCGTCCGTAAAGATCAGCGCGTTGCCGTGGACCCAGACGGCCGCCAGCAGCGCCGCAAGGCAGAGCAGCTTGAAAAGCAGCCCGCCGCCCCGCCTTCTCCTTTTTCTGCCAAATGCCATTTTCCCTCACATGCTGAGGGGGCGCGGAAGCCGCGCCATCCGGGCCGCGCGGCCCGGATGGCAGAAAAAGAAAACGCTCCCCGCGTTTTCTTTTTCTGCAAAAAACGAAACGCGGGAGGGGAGTCCCCTCCCCTCCCACAGCCACCCCATGCAGGATCATGGCCGACTGCGTTTCTGTTTCCGCTCCCTCAATCCATTTCCTTTTTGATTGCCGCGCTCAGCCCTCCAGGACCTGGGCGCACTTCTTCAGCTCCCCGATAATGCCGATGTGCTGGGGACATACGGACTCGCACTGTCCGCACTCGATGCAGGCGGTGGCCCCGGCGTGACCCTGGAACTTGGTGGCGAAGTTGTAATTGCCCTTGGCGGATTCCAGGTTGCCGTAGATGGTGTTCATATTCATGGCCGTGAAAATGCCGCGGATGTTGATATCCTGGGGGCAGCCGGGGATGCAGTAGCCGCAGGAGGTGCAGGGGATGGTGGGGATGGCGGCCAAGGCGTCCTGCGCCTTTTTCACGACGGCCTGTTCCTCGGCGTCCAGAGGCTTGAAGTTCTCCATATAGGAGAGGTTATCCGCCATCTGGGCGATATTGGACATGCCGCTCAGCACCGTGATGACCCCATCCAGGGAGGCGGCGAAGCGGATGGCCCAGGAGGCCACGGAGGCCTCGGGATCGGCGGCCTTGAAGACCTCCGCCACCTGGGGAGGAGGCGAGGCCAGGATGCCGCCCTTGATGGGCTCCATGATGACGACGGGCTTGCCGTGCTTGCGGGCGACCTCCCAGCACTTGCGGGACTCTACCGCCGGGTTGTCCCAGTCGGCATAGTTGATCTGCAGCTGCACGAATTCCATATCGGGATGGGCCGTCAGCACCTTGTCCAGCACCTCCGCCTTGTCGTGGAAGGAAAAGCCCAGGTGCTTGATGAGGCCCTCCTTCTTCCGCTCGGCCAGGAAGTCCCAGATGCCGAACTTATCGAAGGATTCGGTGCGGCTGTCGCCCAGGTTGTGCAGCAGGTAAAAATCGAAGAAGCCCGCGCCCGTGCGCTCCAGAGAGGTCCAGAACATCTGCTGGGCCTCCTCGGCGGTCTTGGGGCCGGCCCAGGCGGGCAACTTGGTGGCCAGGGTGAACTTGTCGCGGGGATAGCGGTCAACCAGCGCCAGCTTGATGGCAGCCTCGGACTCGCCCTGGTTGTAGCCGTAGGCGGTGTCAAAATAGGTGAAGCCCTTTTCCAGAAACATGTCCACCATGGTCTTGGTCTGCTCCACGTCGATCTTGCCGCCCTCCAGCATGGGCAGGCGCATGAGGCCGAAGCCCAGCTTTTTGATATCGTGACCCAGTTCCATTTGCGTTTCTCCTTTCGTGGTCGCGCCCGGGGGCGCAGCGGTTTGTTTCCGTAGCTCCATTATAAACGGAGAGCAGCCCCCTTGCAAGCATTTTCTGCGCGGTCTCAGTTCTCGGGCAGCGCCCCCAGGTATTCCTCCAAGCAGAGGCCCGCGGCCATGATCTCCTCGGCGGCCTCCGCACCCACATAGCGGAAGTGCCAGGGCTCGTAGCCGATGCCGGTGATCTCCGTCTTGTCGGCGGGGTAGCGCAGGATGAAGCCGTAGCGGGCGCAGTTCTCCTCCAGCCACTGCCAGGTGCTCCAGGAATCGGAGGACAATTCCGCGATGATATCCAGAGCCAGGCCGATCTGATGCTCGCTGGTGCCGGGCACGGCCACGATCTCCCGGGCCTGGTCCTCCGCCTCCTCCCGGCTGAGGCCGCTTGCCTCATAGCGGGCAACGTACTCGTCCATGATGGCCTGCTGCTCCTCGGCGGTGCGGGTGGATTCGTTGACGAAGGGCCAGATGCCCGCGGCCCGGGCGTCGTCAAACATCCGCTGCAGCTCGGGATAAATGCGCTCGTCCACCCGGTGGCCGTTGCGCAGCTCCGTGGTGGTAAAGCTGTAGCCCTCCGGGATCGGGTGCTCCGCGTTCACCAGGATCAGCTTCCAGCTCTCGTCCTCGGGGGCGGGCTCGGCCTCCTCCGGCTCGACGGGCTCCGGCTCCGCGGGGGTAGGCTCCGCAGGAACGGGCTCCGGCTCCGCTTCCGCGGGCGCTTCCTCTTCGACGGGGGCAGGCTCAGTTTCCTCCGCCGGGGCAGGCTCCTCTTTTTCCGAGGGGGCGGGCTCTGTCTCCTCCGAGGCGCTCTCCGCAGGGGCGGGCGGCTCCGTTTCCTCTGTGCTCCGCGCTGAGCTTACGATGGGCGGCTCTGCGACAGGCTCCTTCTGCGTTTCCGGCGTAGGCTCCCTTGTCCCGCAGCCCGCCAGCAGCAGGCAGAGCAGGACGGCCAGCGCGCCGCCCCAACGTGTTCTTTTGTTCATGCACCCACGCTCCTTTTCCGTCTCCCCATTATAAACATCCCCGGTGTATTTCTCAAGTACCGCTTTTCCTGAAATTTCCTCTTGACAAGTTCGGTCTAATGCTGTAGACTCAAATCGTGGACAGTCTACAGCTTTAGACCAAGGGGGTCTTGTCATGGACGAAAAAACGCTGACCGACGGTGAAAGCCGTTTTATGGAGATCATTTGGGAGGAGGAGCCCGTGCCCTCCGGGCGGCTGGTGACGCTCTGCCTGGAGCGCCTGGGCTGGAAGAAATCCACCACCTACACCATGCTCAAGCGCCTGGGGGACAAGGGCTGCGTGCGCAACGATGGCGGTCTCGTCACCACTCTGCGCAGCCGGGCCCAGGTCCGGGCGGAGGAGAGCGCCCGGGTGGTGGAGCGCAGCTTCTCCGGCTCCCTCCCCGGCTTTCTCGTGGCCTTCCTGGGCGGGAGGACGATCTCGGAGAAGGAGGCGGCGGAGATCAAGGCCCTGATCGACGCGCATACTTATGAGGAAGATAAAAGATTAAAGATTAAAGATTAAAGATCGGAACGAAAGATCCTACGCTTACGCTCAGGATGACAAAGGCGTTCCCTCACCCATTGCACATTGCACATTGCTGATTCCCCCTCGAAAGGAGTGACCCAAATGAACGAGCTGTTTCTGACTATTCTCAATATGTCTCTTTCCGCCTCGGTGGTGATCCTGGCGGTTTTGGCGGCGCGGCTGCTGCTGCGGCGCGCGCCGAAGAAATGGTCCTATCTGCTGTGGAGCGTGGCGGGCTTCCGCCTCTGCTGCCCCGTCAGCTTCCGGGCCGTGTTCAGCATCTTCCGGCTCTCGCCCCTGCGGCAATCCGGGGCGACGGTCCGCGCGGCCCTGCCCTCCCCGGCCCTGCGCCCGTCGGCGGGCGTGACGCTCCCGCTCAGTCATGCTGCCCAGGTCACGGGCGCGGCAGGGTCCGCATCCCCGGACCTATCTCCCGCGCTTCCTGCGGCAGCCGCCCCTGCCCCGGAGCCGTGGCCGACCTTGGGCACGGTCCTCTGGTGCCTGGGGCTGACGGCCCTGCTGCTCTACGGCGTAGTGAGCTATCTGCGCCTCCGCCGGGACCTGGCGGACGCGGTGCGGGTACGGGAAAACATCTACGAAAGTGGGGCCATCCGCTCCCCCTTCATCCTGGGCTTTTGGCGGCCCCGGGTCTATCTGCCCCTGGGCCTTGCGGGGGACAGGCTGAGCTACGTGCTGGCCCATGAGAACGTCCACCTGCGGCGGCGGGACTATCTGGTGAAGCCCCTGGCCTTTCTGCTGCTGGCAGTCCATTGGTTCAACCCTCTCTGCTGGATGGCCTTCTTTCTCATGAGCCGGGACATGGAAATGAGCTGCGACGAGGCCGTTCTGGCCCAAGGCGGCGCGGGGGCGCGGGACTATTCCCTTTCCCTGCTCTCCTTCGCCCTGCCCCGGCGCTTCCCGGCCCCCGGCCCCCTGGCCTTCGGGGAAACGGGAGTAAAAAGCCGGGTGAAGAACGTGCTGAGCTGGCGGCGGCCCCGCACCTGGGTCACCCTGGGGGCCATCGTTCTGTGCGTCGCGGTCCTGGCCGCCTGCGCGGCGGACCCGGCAAAGCAGGAGCTAAAGCAGCCGACGGAGGCCGAGGCGCTGCGCTGCGTGGAAAACGTGATCGACGCCAACAACGCCAAGGATCAGGAGGCCTATATCGCTCTCTTCGCCGCGGAACGGCAGGCGGAAATGCGCGATTACGTTTCCGTGCGGGGTAAGATCGAGTTTTTGGATGACGTCACGGTGTTGGAGGGCCCCACCCTCATCCCTCCGGAGGGTCTGCCCTATACGGTCCCGGAGGGGCGCACCGTCGTGCGGACAAAGGAGGAGCTGTACCGTGCAAGCGAGGACAGCACCGAGGTCATGCTGCGCTACTACCTGCTGATTGTCGAGGACGGCAGCTGGCGGGTCGATGAAATATGGGCTACGCGCGAGGAGGTCTCGGACTACGAACTCTATGCCCCGGTGGAAAGCTGGCTGCGGGCCAACGTGTTGGACCCCCTGCTGCGGGACGGCGCCGCCGTCTCCACGCGGGACGGTGAAAAAACCGCTGCGGTAGCGGAGGCGGAGATCAGCGAGCTGCGGCGCACCGGGACCGTGGAGGGGCTTGCCCCCGCGGGTCGGCTGGAATCCTGGGTCTACAGGCTGCGGATCAGGCTGGACGCGGACCCCGCCGAGGTGATGCTGGCGGGCGGACAGACAGAAGAGGACGGCTGGTTTGACCTTTTCGGCCCCCAGGACCTGGTGGGACTGATCCAGGGAGGACCACCTGCCTTCCGGGTCCTCTACAACGCGCCCGTAAACGACAACATGGGCTTTTACGGCTACCACGAAAGCTATGAGGAAGCCATTTGGGACCTGTATCTTCAAACGACAGACAGAGACCTGTCCCTGCCTCTTTATGTGGAGGATTGGGCCGGTGCGCTGACGCGGCGGGGCTATACGGTACCCGGCAACCTGCCCGTCCACCGCTATGAGGGCGCGGGCTGGAGCCTCTATATCCCGGTGACGGGCTGGGAGCAGACGGAGAACAGCGCCGCCCGGACGGTCTGGCGCTCCCAATACGGCACGGGGCTCATCAGCGTGCGCCCCTCCTCGGCGGAGGAGCAGACCGCCGAGCGGCCTCTGCTTACCGAGGGGCAGGCGGAGCGTTTCGTAGAGGGAACAGACGGCTCGATCTGGCTGGTCTGGACCCAATACGAGCCGGAAAAGCTGCCCGCAAGCGGAGATGGAGCCTTGATCCCCGGCCTGCTGGACCTGATGCGGGAGAGCTTCATGCCCCCAAGCGAGGCAAGCGACATATTCTCCGCCCAGAGCGCGCCGCCGGGCATGGGAGAGCCTCTCCCCGCCTCGGTCAGCGTCACGACCTTGCAGCTCCCGCCAGCGCTCCTGAACCTGCAGACGGAGGATATCGACAGCGTTTCTCTTTTCAACGGCGTCGGGGAGCCTGCCCTTGTCGCCGCGGCCCTGCGCGCCGCCCAGCCCGCTGAGCGGCGGGAGAGCGGTCTGCTTCACTGGAACGCGGAGGTCCGCTTGAAGGACGGGACCCTGCTGCGCCTGGCCGCCGGGCCGGAGGAAAACCTGGTAGACGTGTTCTGCGGGGACTATGACCCCTGCACCTTGGAAAGCGCCGCCCTGTATACCATGATCCGCGACAGCTACAGCTTCCCCAGCGGCTATCTGCATATGGACTATGAGCGCTACGCCGCCGACCTGGCGGACCGGGCCGAGGCGCTGCGCCGCCAGATCAACGAGGAGGCGGGCGCGGAGGTCTGCGCCGGCTGGGAGGCCCTGGACTTCCGCCCCATCACGGTCTATGACGCCCCCGACGACGCCCTTTACGTCGTCTACAGCCTGGAGCTGGCCTTCCCGCTTTCGGACCCGGACCGGGCGGTCTGGGCCGGGGGCCTGTGGCTGGACAATCAGCTTCGGCTGCGGGGCCTTGATCCCGGCTGGTTCGTCACCCGCCGCAGCGGGGACCGGGTGGAGACCGCCTTTTTGGATGCGGACCGGTGGTTTTTCTTCAACCAGGCCGGACAGGGTCTGGCCCTGGAGCGCCTGCGGGCCCTTTACGCCGATAGCGGCAGCGGGGCGGCCACCATCAGCGGCGTCAGCCTCACGGGGATCGAATACAGCGTCGACCTGGACGGGGACGGCACGGAGGAGAAGCTCCTGGTGAATCCGGACGCTTCCGGGCGGCTGCTCACCCCCCTCATCAACGGCGTGGATTACACAGGCGTCCTCTATGATGAAAGCGACATAGAAGCGGCCCGCCTGGGCCGCGGCACGAGCGCAAACCCGGACCTGGAAACCTACATGATCGTGGATCTGGACCTGACGGACGGCTATAAGGAGCTGGCCTTCATGGACTACGGCCCCAGCGACGACTATACCACCTCCTTCTACCGCTATGAAAGCGGTACTCTGCGGCACCTGGGCACGGTGGAGGGGCTCATCACCTACGACAGCATGAACATGGGCTTCATACTGGACGGAGCGGGCCGGGTCTACACCACCATGCGCCTCTCCGTGCTGCAAACCTGGTGGGCAGAGGTCTGCTGGGAGCTGAACGGCGAGGGCGTGCTGGAGCTGCGGCCGCAGGCGGTCTATGACGCCCAGCGCTTCTCCTACGTCACCATGGACGGCGAGACGAAAACGAGCCACACGCTGCTGAAAGAGGTGCTGGCCTACGACGACCGCGTGGGCGACAGCGCCGACATACTCCCCGCCGGGGCCGAGATCACCCTTACGGGGACGGATAATCGGGAGTGGGTCCGCATCAGCACGGAGAATGGCGAGGAGCGCTGGCTGCGTCTGGACACGAGCCAGGTCTATCCCGTAAACGTGGAGACCCCGAAGGGCTTCGTCTACGCCGGAGAGGTCATCGCATACCTGAATTACGCGGATTAAAAAAAGCATCATCACTTTTTCCCGGCGTTTTCGATGGAAAGCGCCGGGAAATCTTTGTTTTTCATAACATTTTCCGGTCAAATACAAGCTGTTCTTTATACATAGTTTAAACAATCCCCAATTGACAGGTTTTTCTCCCTCTGATAAACTGATGGCGAACAGGAGGCGACGACATGAACAAATACGATCCTTTGGAAAACCATCTGGTGAAAAGCGGACAGGACGTAATCACAATGAGCTTTGCGGAGCTGGAGGCCATTTTAGGGGCTTCGCTGCCGCCCTCCGCGCTGAAGTATTCCGTCTGGTGGGCCAATGAGGGCGGCAGACCCGGAACGATGCACACCCATGCCGTTGCCTGGTATCGGGCGGGTTATCGGGCAGAGGCGGATCGGTCCGTGCGGCGGGTGCGCTTCATCCGGGAATCCGGCCCCCGAAGCTGACCAATGCTGGACTGGAACGGCAGCGGGCGCATTGATCCGACCGACGTGGGCGTCTCCATCGCCGTGGAGGAGGCCCGCCGGGAGAAAGACGCAGAAGAACGGGTGGAGGCGCCCGCCCCTGTCCCGCCCGTAAAAGGAGAGAAACCATGGAATACAGCTTTCACTACCCTTCGCCGCTGGGCGGTCTCACGCTGGCGGCAACAGAAAAGGCCCTGACGGGGCTTTGGTTTGACGGACAGAAATACTTTGGCGCGGGGCTGGACCCGGCGGCGGAGACGCGGCCCCTCCCCATCTTCGACGAGGCGGCCCGCTGGCTGGACGCCTACTTTGCCGGGCGGGAGCCGGGCTTCACCCCGCCTCTGGCTCCTAAGGGAACGGACTTTCAGCAGGCCGTATGGTCCCTGCTATTAAAAATACCCTATGGGGAAACGACCACCTACGGGGCCCTGGCCAGGGAGCTGGCGGCCCAACGGGGGCAGGCGCGTTTTTCCGCCCAGGCGGTGGGCGGCGCGGTGGGGCACAATCCCATCTCCCTCATCATCCCCTGCCACCGGGTTGTGGGGAGCTCGGGCAGTCTCACGGGCTACGCCGGCGGCGTGGAGCGCAAGCTGCGGCTCCTGAAGCTGGAGGGGGCCGATACGGCCCGCTTCACCGTTCCCAAACGGGGCACGGCCCTGTAAAAAGGAGGAAATACCATGAAACGATCACAGATCAATGCCGCTCTGCGGGAAATGGAGGCCATGTGCGCGGCCTGCCGCTTTTCCCTGCCCCCCTTCTGCGGCTTCACTCCGGCGCAATGGGAGGACCTGGGCCGCGAATACGACGAGGTGCGGGACTGCAAGCTGGGCTGGGATATCACAGACTACGGCCAGGGGGATTATGATCGGCTGGGTTTCTCCCTCATCACCATCCGCAACGGCTGCCGGGCCATGCCGGAGAAGTACCCCAAGGTCTATGCGGAGAAGCTGCTTTATTTAAAGGAGGGGCAGTACGCCCCCAACCACTTCCATTGGAGCAAGACCGAGGACATCATCAACCGTGGCGGCGGCAACGTGCTGATCCGGGTCTACAACAGCCTCCCGGATGAGAGCATCGACCGCAGCTCCCCCGTCACCGTTCACTGCGACGGGCGCTGCTTCACCGTCCCCGCCGGGACCCAGGTCCGCCTCACCCCCGGCGAGAGCATCCACATCACGCAGCTTTTGTACCACGATTTCACCGTGGAGCCGGGCACCGGCCCCGTCCTGCTGGGGGAGGTCAGCCAGTGCAACGACGACGAGCACGACAACCGTTTCGAGCCGCCCATGGACCGCTTCCCCGAGATTGAGGAGGACGAGGCTCCTTACCGGCTGCTCTGCACCGAGTATCCGCCCGCCAAGAGCTGAAACGCGCCCTTGTGAAAAATCCGTATTCTTTCTTCAAACGGATGTTCACAGGGGCGTTTTTGTGCTATAATCAAAGTCGGGAGCTGTTTATGCACTTTGAGACCATGATGTTCCTGCTTCTTCATCTGCTGGAGAGGCTGCGGGAGGAAACGGAAAACGCGGACTGAATCAAAAAGGAGAAGACCATATGAAAACCTACGAGCTGCTGATCGCGGAGCGTCAGCCCACCTGCGGCGGAAAAACGCCCGTCCGCACCAGCATCAAAACCGTCACAACGGAGGACCCGGTAGCCTATGTGCGGGAGCTGGAACCGGAAAGCGAGCTGCGGACCTCCACGGAGGCGGACGGCACCCTGATTGTGGAAATGGACCACAACGGCTTCTGGGTAAAATACGAGTTCACGGAGGACTGACTCTCCGAGGGAGGCGCGGCGATTGGAGCAGATCATCATACATGTGGATATGGACGCCTTCTTCGCCGCCGTGGAGATTCGGGACGATCCCTCCCTGCGGGGCAAGCCCCTCATCATCGGGGCCCTGCCCCATGAGCGCGGCGTGGTGGCCACCTGCAGCTATGAGGCGAGGAAATTCGGCGTCCACTCCGCCATGAACATCAAGGAGGCCTACCGGCTCTGTCCGCAGGGGATATACCGACGGCCCAATATGGAAAAGTACCGGGCGGTGTCCCGCCAGCTCCATGAGATCTGGGACAGCTACGCCACCGTCTCCGAGGCCATTGCCTTTGACGAGGCCTATCTGGACGTGACCGCGCGGGCCGGGGATTTCGCCGGGGCCCGGGAGATCGGCCTTACCATCAAGCGCCGGGTCCGGGAGGAGCTGAGGCTTACCTGCTCCGTGGGCGTGGCCTATTCCAAGACGGCGGCCAAGACCGCCAGCGAGGAGAAGAAGCCCGACGGCTATTTTGAGATCCCCACCCCCGCGGATTTTGTAAGGCTCATTGAGGACCGGGACGTGCGGGTGCTGTACACCGTGGGGGCCAGCACGGCGGAAAAGCTCTACGCCGCCGGCATCCGCACCGTGCGGGACCTGCGGGAACGCGCGGGCGAGGCGGAGCTGCTCTTAGGCAAGCAGGGCCGCTGGCTCAGCCGCCTGGCCCGGGGGATCGACGACCGGCGCGTCACGCCCTACCGCCCGGAGGACGCGAAATCCATCGGCCGGGAGGTCACCTTTCAGAAGGACGTGACGGATTATTCCCTGCTGCGGGACGTACTGGTGCTGTTGGCCCTCTGCGTGGAGCATCGGGCAAAGCGGGTGGGGCTCTGCGGCACGGGGGTCACGCTGAAGCTGACCTACGCCGACATGAAGGCCATCTCCCGCTCCCAGCTCGTGCCGCCCACGGACTCCGCCGTGGAGATCTTCGACCAGGCGGAGCGGCTGCTGGGCCGGGTGGAGCAGCGCCCCGCGCGGCTGGTGGGCGTGTCGCTGACGGGGCTTTCCGACGCCCGGGAGCGTCAGCTTCGCTTTGAGGACATTTTAGAGGACGAGCTTTCCCGGCGGGAGGAGCGCCGGAAGGCCCTGCTGGACGGCTTGCAGGCCCGGTACGGCCTGGATTTTGCCGGGCACCTGGATCAGCTTTTCGAGCTGGGCATCCTGCACAAAACGGTGGAATACATGCGCAAGCATGCGTAAATACGGGAGGACATAAAATGGAAAACAAGCTCTTCACGGCGGACATGATCGGCCCCTGCGGGCTGGATTGCAGCCTCTGCATGATGGCCCAGGCCAAGGAAAAGCCCTGCCCCGGCTGCCGGGGCCCAGCGGAAAACAAATTCTTCTACTGCTCGGAGATCTGCGGCATCATGAAATGCGCCAAGCTCAAGGAAAATCACTATACCTTCTGCGACGAATGTCCCGATTTCCCCTGCGAGGACGTGATGGAGAAGGAGAACCGCTACCAGGGTGAATACCCCCTCAAGGAGTCGCCCCTGGAAAATCTGCGGCTCATCCGGGAGAAGGGCATGGAGGCCTTTCTGGCCGAGGAGCGGGCTCGGTGGTCCTGCGGGGCGTGCGGCGGAGCCGTCTCCGTCCACACGGGGCTTTGCCGGGACTGCGGCGCGAAGCAAGAGGCGAAGGAATAACGCGGCGGCTTTACGCCCCGCAAAATAATAAGGAGGCAGCGATATGTTGAACTACTGGAACAGGCAGAACAACCCCGCGACCTTTGAGACCCTGGAGGAGGTCCGCGCCCACGCCGTTGCCGTGACTGAGACCCTCTCCGGAAACGAGCGCTTCCCGCAGATCCTGAATCCCGCCCTGGAGGATTTCCCCACCGGACTGGCGTACTTTTACCGCTCCCCCATGCTCTACGGCGGCGAGACCGGGGCCCGGAACAACACCTCCTTCATCGTCTTCCCGGACCGGCGCTTTGAAGCGAAGGAGGAGGCCAGGGCGTACCTGGAGGAGCTGGGGCTCATCCGGCTCATCGACGAGGCCATCGGCACCATTCTCCTCTTCATGCCGGAAAAGGAGGACTACGGCGAGAGCGAGCTGCAATACGCCTATACCCTCATCGACGCCCTGTTCAGCCAGAAGGCCTTTATCGAGATCGACGGCAAGCGCTGCGTTCCCGCCGAGAGCGAATACTGCGGCGGCTACGGCAAGACCTATCTCTTCGGCGTGGGCCGGGGCGCCACCTTTATGAATAATTACGTCGCCGGCGGGCGGGACGAGATCATCGGCCGCACGGCCGGATATTTCACCTATGGCGGCGAAATGCGGGACGATGCCCGCGTGAGCCAGTACGTGCCCGCCTTTTTGGTGAATGCCTGCCCCACAGCGGCGCAGAAATTCAGAGAGGCCAACGGGACCAACGCCTACGCGCTTGCGGAGGGCGTCGCCCGCTTCTTTGACCAGGCCCTGCCCCAGCGCCAGGTCCGCGTTGCCCGGGACGAGGCGGGCGCGCCGGGCCCCTGGATGGAGCGGGCCTTCCGGGAGATGTTCATGTTCCTCCAGCGCTCCGCCAACGTGATGACGAAGCACCTGGAGCCCCGGGTCACGGGCTGCTGGCAGGGCTACGTCCCCGCCCCGCCCGTCACTCGCTTTGCCCTCTCCCGCCGGAATCCCATTCTGAACGGGCGGGCCCAGGTGGGCGATTTGGAGGTCATCTTCCGGCACGACGCGGAGCGCTTCGCGGATCTCACCAGCGTCCCCGGCGACTTCGCCATCCCCGGCGCTTACCTGGACTGCTGGTACGAGGTGCTGCCCCAGGCGGTGCTGCACAACACCGCCCCGGCCCACAGCGTCCCCCTGCTGCTGGCCAACCACGGCGGCGGGGACGACCATCTGATGTTCCTGGACGAGACGGGCCTGCTGCTCACCGCCGGTGAGCAGGGCTTCGCCATCGTGGCCCCCATGCACAGCGGCATCACCACCATCGCGGGCGAGGCCTTCCCCCGCCTGGTGCGCTATATGCTGGACACCTACCCCGCCCTGGACCCGGAGCGGGTCTGGGTAACGGGCTACTCCATGGGCGGCTGGGCAACCTACCACTGCATGGCCCATCACCCGGAGATCTTCGCCGCCGCGGCCCCCATGGCCATGCCCCTGCGCCCCACGGACCTGCCGGAGGGCACCGCCGCCAGGTATGAAAAGCAGGACCTGCCCGCCCTGCTCATTTCCTCCACCTATGACTTCGCCGCCTGGGACGCGGAGCACAACCACCTGAACGAGGGCGGCAGCTTCTTCCTGCAAACCTACGGCGGCTTCAACGGCGTCGCCCCCGTGGAGGCCTTCGACTACGAGACTTATCCCGTGATCGGGCGGCCCTTCGATTCCTTCCGCCTCACCACCGTCAACGGCGAGTGGCGCAACGGGGAATGGCTCATGAAGAACAAGGAGGGCGTTCCCATGCTGGGCCTGAACGTGACGGAGTATCTGCAGCACTCCCTCTGGCCCGGCTACGGCGACATCGTCTACAATTTCGTGAAGCACTACCGCCGGGACAAGGAAACGGGCAAGATCGTATATACGGCGTAAGATAATTGAAAACAGGCGGAGGCGGCCATGGCTGTCTCCGCCCTGTTATCCCCCGCCCAGCAGCACCAAAATGACGCCGTACAGGACACTCGCCACCGTGCCGAAGACGATGACGGGGCCGGCGATGGAAAACATCTTCACCGCCATGCCCGTGACGAAGCCCTCTGCTTGAGTCAAGTAAAACACAATAATTACCATAATCTGGATTGTCTTAAGCAAGCGCCTCATTGACAGCTCGCCGTTCTTTTTTTGATCCTGACCATATTGGTCAGGATATTGCGAAAAGGGACTTGATTTTTAGAGTCCATGCAGCATATAATATGGTCAAGAAGACCAGAATTGCCGACGATACATTTTTAAGGAGAGATGATCATGCAGGTGAATATTCTTGAGGCGAAGACGAATCTGTCCAACTTGGTCAAACTGATCGAGACCGGGAAAGAAGATATGGTCGTGATCGCCCGCTACGGTAAGCCAGTGGCCAAGTTGGTGACATACAACGACGCCCCTGTCTCAAAACGGATCGGTGTGGCGAAGGGTAAGCTCAAATCCCCGGAAGATCTGGATAAGTATAACGACGAGATAGCCGCAATGTTCGGAGGCACACTATGAATCTGCTTCTGGACACGCACATCCTGATTTGGGCGCTGAACGAAGACCCCAGGCTTCCGGAAAAGGCTAAGGATATGATTCTTGACCCCAACAATGTCGTTTACTACAGTGCGGTGTCTGTGTGGGAGATTTCCATCAAGCATGCCAATCACCCCGATAACGTTGAGTTCACAGGAGGAGAACTTTCACAGTTTTGTCAGGATGCGGGGTTTCTTCCGGTTGAAATGCGGGATAAGCATGTCTTTGCCTTGGAAACAATCACGAGAGCAGCAGGGGCGCCTCCCCATCATGATCCCTTTGATCGAATGTTGATTGCACAGGCAAAAGCCGAGAACATGTCCTTGATCACCCATGACTCCCTGCTCCCATACTATGAAGAGAAGTGTATTATTCCGGTTTGAACAGATCAATGAATACTGGCAGTAGGAGAGGCTTGAACTGTAATGCTTCTGCAGGACAGAACGGAGATAAGATGATCGCAGCCCAAGCCCGATTCCTGGGCTTTGCCCTGGTAATGGACAACACGAAGGATTTTTGCCGGTATTGCAGGCTTGTCACTGGACAACTGGCGCGAACCGAGTGATTTGGGGACGCGATGATCGACGGTGGGAGTCAATGGGAGCTGTTGCCATTGACTCGCAGAATCAATTTGGAGGATTGTAAATGGAGTCTCAGCGTCTGATACTTAGAGATTGGCAGATAACTGATGCCCCAGCACTTTATCGAATATGTCAGGATGAAACTCTTCGCAGAAGTGGCGTGGCATTCTTTCGTTCCGTCAGTGATGCTGAGGAAGCAATACGGTTCTGGGCAAAGGAGAGCTATTTCAAAGCGATCATACAACGCAAAAGCGACGAATTGATAGGTTCTATCAGCCTGGGGGACATGAATCGGTATGAGGGCTATGTGGAATTGGAATACGCAATCGCGGCAGACTTTCGCAACAGAGGATATGCCACGGAAGCTGTAAAGTGTATGGTCAATTATGGATTCTCGGAACTGGACCTTACGGTGATTGCAGCATGGGTCCGTTCGCATAACGCTGAAAGTGTCCGGGTCTTAGAAAAATGTGCCTTTACACTGGAGGGCAGACTTCGGAAGCACGCAAGGGATCGGAGTGATACGCTGTGCTATTCCATGTTGCGAGAGGAATGGGAGGGTAGAATATTAAAAGTGTTCTAAGTGAGTCAACGGAGACGAGTCTTCCTTACTTCCTTACGGGGAGGCGAGCCGTCAGGCCCGCCTCCGAAATCTATCCCCCGCCCAGCAGCACCAAAATGACGCCGTACAGGACCCCCGCCACCGTGCCGAAGACGATGACGGGGCCGGCGATGGAGAACATCTTCACCGCCATGCCCGTGACGAAGCCCTCGGTCTTGAACTCGATGGCCGGAGCGGCCACGGAATTGGCAAAGCCCGTGATGGGCACCAGGGTCCCGGCCCCGGCCAGCTTGGCCAGGTCGTCATAAACCCCAAGGCCCGTGAGCAGCGCGCCGAGGAAGACCAGGGTCACGGAGGTGGCCGTGGCGGCGCTCTCCCGATCCAGGCCCAGGGCGCCCCAGCCCGTCAGAACGAGCTGGCCCAGCACGCAGATGAGCCCGCCCCCCACGAAGGCCCGCAGCATATCCCGCAGGAGGGGCGAGGGCTCGGCCCGGGCCCGGAGAAAGGCGGCATATTCCTCTTTAGACATATTCTGCATCAGATCACCCCATAAAAATCGCCTGCGGATAGTATCTGTCCGCAGGCGAGGCTTTATGCAGCTTATTTGTCTACCGAGAGGTTGTTGACGCCGTTTTCCTCAAATTCCTCGATATACTCGTCGATGCGCTCGTTGAGCTCCTCCATATTCTCCTGGTTGATGGGGGCGAAGTCCATATCCCGCCGGGCCAGCTCCTCCGCCAGGATCTCATAAAAAACCGTGTCCTCATAATCCATGATGGCCTCGTGGATGCCGCCCTCGGCAAAGCGGGCGCTGGGCACGACCTCCCCGTCCACCACCTCAAAAAGGGATACCATCTTGTTTTTCATGCAATAGGAGAAGATTTTGGATTCCAGCTCGTCATATTCCAGGATCCTGTCGTCCCCCCGGGCGGAATTCATGATCCAGTTGCCCACGTAGACCAGGTCCAGCAGCCGCCGGAACTCCCGGTCGCTCAATTCGATCTGCATAGCAAACGCACCTCCTTCGGGCTCAGAACGCCCTGCCATTCGATCCACGCCCATTATACACGATCTTTTCAAAAAAAGCTATATGTAATTTCAGGGACCTCAAAGAGAGGCGGCAAAAATTGTGCTTGTATTTTCCCCCTCTCTAATATATTATAATAGTCTATGCAAGGGAACAAAACGGGAGGCGGCAACATGGACAACAGACCCATCGGCGTGTTTGACTCCGGCCTGGGCGGGCTTACGGGCATGCGGGAGCTGCTACGCGCCATGCCCAATGAGGACCTTATTTACCTGGGCGACACGGGGCGCGTCCCCTACGGGGGGCGCGGGCGCGAAACCATCATCAAATACGCCCGGCAGGACATTGAGTTTCTGCTTTCCTTCGGCGTTAAGGCCATCATGGTGGCCTGCGGCACCGTCAGCACCGTGGCGCTGGAGGAGGTGCGGGGGGACTACCCCGTGCCCATCTTCGGCGTGGTGGAGCCCACCGCCTGGAAGGCCGCCCGCCTCAGCGAGACGGGGCGCGTGGGGCTGATCGGCACCG
>CAMVOG010000018.1 GCA_947169005.1 uncultured Clostridia bacterium
GCGACCACCGAGATCTACACTCTTTCCCTACACGACGCTCTTCCGATCTAGGGCGTCCGTAAGACTGTCCGCCCGGAAAAAGACCCAGGCCGCCGTCACCAGGCCGAAGACACAAAGCCAGGAAAGGAAGCGCAGGACCGGGTTTTCCCGCGGGACAAGGCGGTACAGCCGCTCACGCAGAGGCTTGAGGCAGACCCCCGCCACCTGGAGCAGGCCGTGGACCAGGCCCCAGATCACGAAGGTCCAGGCGGAGCCGTGCCAGAGGCCGCTGACCAGGAAGACGATCAGCAGATTGAGGCAGTGCCGCGCCTTGCTCACACGGCTGCCGCCCAGGGGGAAATAGAGATAATCCCGGAACCAGGTGGACAGCGAGATATGCCAGCGCTGCCAGAATTCCTTGATGGAGCGGGCGGCGTAGGGCAGGCGGAAATTCTCCGTCAGCTCCACGCCGAAGAGACGGGCGGAGCCGATGGCAATATCGGAATAGGCGGAGAAATCGCAATAGATCTGGAAGGAATAACACAGAGCCGCGAACAGAAGCTGGCCGCCGTTATGGGCGGCCACGTCCGCGTAGGCGGTGTTCGCCACCACCGCCAGGTGGTCCGCGATCATCAGCTTTTTGACCGCGCCCCAGAGGATGCGCAGGCAGCCCGCCTTCAGATTTTCATCGGAAAAGCGGCGCTCCCGGCTGAGCTGGGGCAGCAGCCTGTCCGCCCGCCCGATGGGGCCCGCCAGGAGCTGCGGAAAAAAGGCCACGAAGAGGGCGTAGCGCAGGACGTTCCGCTCGGGCGGGACCTTCCCCCGGTACACATCCATCACATAGCCCGCCGACTGGAAGGTGAAGAAGGAAATGCCCGCCGGAAGGGCGAGGTCCAGCCGCAGACCGGGGCCGGAAAGCCCCAGCAGGCCGAAAAGTCTGTCCGCGGCCCCCGCAAAGAGGTTAAAGTATTTGAAAAGGAAGAGCAAGCCGAAATTGAGCAGCAGAGCCACGAGCAGCCACAGCCTGCGCCGGGCCCCCTCCCGGCCCATGAGCAGGCCGCAGCCGTAGGTCGTCAGTGTGGAAAAGGCCAGGAGCAGCGCCCAGGCGGGGCCGGAGAACATATAAAAGGCATAGCTGACAAGCAGCAGGACCGGGGTCTTCACCCGTCCCGGCAGCAGATAATACAGCAGCAGCGCAGCCAGCAGAAAGAATATATATGAAAAAGAAACAAAGCTCATAAGTCGGCTCCAAAATCAGAAAGATTATACAGCGTTATTGTACGACAGCGGGGCAAAAAATACAAGACCGCCCGGGCAGAAAAAACCTCCGGGGCCATAGGTCCCGGAGGCTCGGCAGGGTTTGACTTATTCGTTCAGCGCCTTTACAAGACGCTCCGCCGCACGGCGGACGTTGTCTTCTGAGGTGGCGAGATTCAGGCGGATGTGGGTATCCTCCTTCCCCATTTCGGGGGTGAAGAACTGGTGGCCGAAATCCACGGCCAGCTTGCACTTCTCCTGGACAACGGCCTTGAGGTCCCCGGGCTTCACATAGGCTCCCAGGTCGATCCACTGGAGATAAGTCCCCTCCAGCGGGGAGATCACGACCTCGGGCGCGCCCTCCCGCAGGATGCCCTCCAACAGGCGGACGTTGCCCTCCACCTGGGCGATGACCTGGTCCAGCCAGACGGCGCCGCCCTCATAAGCGGCCTGGACCGCCACGAAGCCTGGCTTGGCCCCGCTGAGGTGCATGTGCTTCAGATAGGCGTCGTACTTCTCCTGCAGCTCCTTGTTGGGGATCAAAGCGATGGAGTGGTTAAAGGAGGCCATATTGAAGGTCTTGGAGGCGGCGGTGAGGGACACGGTGAAATCCGCGCAGTCACAGGAGGCCAGGGTGGGAACGTGCTTGTGGCCGAAAAGCTCCAGATCCTGGTGGATCTCATCGGAAATGACCTTGACGCCGTGGCGGCGGCAAATGTCCATGAGCTCCGTCAGCTCCTCCCGGGTCCAGATCCGGCCCACGGGGTTATGGGGAGAGCAGAGGATAAAAACCTTTACGTCGTTTTCCGTGATCTTCCGCTCGAAGTCGGCAAAGTCGATGGAATAGAGGCCGTCCTCATTTTTCAGCATGGAGCAGACGAGACGCCGCCCGGTCTCCTCCACGGCCTCCATAAAGGGATAGTAGCAGGGGCTGAGAATGATGCAGGCGTCGCCGGGCTCCGTAAAGGCGCCCACAAAGTGGAAGATGCCCGCCACCACGCCGGGAGTCGTGCGCATCCACTCCCGCTCCGCCTTATAGCCGTGGCGCTTCTCCTCCCAATCCAGGAAAGCCTGGAAATAGGCGGGAGAGGGCATATAATAGCCGAATTCACCGGACTCGCCCAGCTTTTTCAGAGCCTCGCCCACGCACTCGGGGCTGTGGAAATCCATATCCGCCACCCACATGGAGATCATGTCCGCGTCGTCACTGCCGAAGAGGAACTTCAGCCCGTCCCACTTGATGGCGCCGGAGCCGCGGCGGTCAGCGTAATAGCGCTGTTCAAACTCGTTCATGCCTCAGTCCACCTCGGCGATCAGCTCGACCTCGCAGAGGACGGCCTTGGGCAGCCCCGCCACGGCCACGCAGGAGCGGGCAGGCTTGCCGGTGAAATACTTCTCATAAACGGCGTTGAAGGCGGCAAAGTCGCCCATATCGGCCAGGTAGCAGGTGGTCTTGACGACCTTTTCAAAGCAGGTGCCCGCCTCTTCCAGCACGGCGGCGATGTTCTTGAAGACCTGCTCGGCCTGGGCGGAAACGTCCTCCCCCACGACCTCGCCGGACTTGGGGCAGATCGGGATCTGGCCGGAGGTGTAGAGCATACCGCCGGAAATATACGCCTGGGAATAGGGCCCGATCGCGGCGGGCGCCTTGTCAGAAGTGATGCGTTTCATGTTGTTTCCTCCTATAAATACATTATATCGTGAATCAGACGATTTTCCCGATGATCTCCGGCTCTGCGAAGAGGGACGTGGCCCCGCCCGTGTGCCAGAAGAGGACCCGGCTGCCCTTGGGCAGCTTACCGGAGCGCACGTGATCCAGCAGGCCGTAAAAGGCCTTGCCGGAATAGACGGGATCGACCAGAATGCCCTCCCGGGAGGCCAGGAGCTTGATGGCCTCGTCCGTGCCCGCGTTGGGCTGCTCGTAGCCGGGGCCGTAGTAATCCGTCAGGAAGGTAAAGTCCCCCTCCCCCACCCGGGCGTCCGTGCCCAGCAGGGACAGGGTCTCGTTGGTGAGCTTTGCGGCGTTTTTGATGTACTGCACGGGCTCGTCAGCCCCCACGCCCACGCTCATGAGCTTTGCCTTGCTGCCGCTGAGCGTGCGGCCTGCCATGAGGCCGGCCAGGGTGCCGCCGGAGCCGGTGGCGTGAAAAATGAAGTCCGGCGCGAAGCCCGCGGCCTCGGCCTGGTCCAGCAGCTCACACCAGCCCTCCACATAGCCCAGGGAGCCCAGCGGGGCCGCGCCGCCGCCGGGGATCTCATAGCACTTGTGGCCCTCGGCCTCCAGGCGCGCGATCTGCTCATGGGCCGCGTCCAGCATCCCCTTGAAATCGGGCGGTACGATGTGGATCTCCGCGTCAAAGACCCGATCCAGCAGCAGGTTGGCCCGGGGAAACTCGTCCGGCTCCACCACGCTCATAAGATACAGCACGGGCTTGAGGCCGCAGCGGCGGCAGGCCGTCGCCGTCTGCATGGCGTGGTTGGACTGGGTGGCCCCGAAGGTGAAGACATATTCCGCACCCTTGGCCAGGGCGTCAGCCATGAAAAACTGGAGCTTGCGAATCTTGTTTCCTCCGAAGAGGCCGATGCCCGTAAAGTCATCTCGTTTGATCCACAGCTCGGCACCCAGCTCGTCGCTGAGCCTGTCCAGCCGCTGCAGCGGCGTGGGGAAAAAGCCCACAGGGGCCTTGGGAAATCGTCTGAGCAGCTCTCTGATCTCATTTGTTTTCATCTTCATGCCCCCTGTTTTTCTCCTGTATATGGAAAATTATAGCCCGTAAAGCGGCGCTTGTCAACCTGGGAAATCCCGCTGCCTGCCCAAGGGAAGCCCCGGGGCAGAAACAGACGCCCCACCGACGCAATAGCGCGATGAGGCGTCCTGTCAAGGTCCGCGTAAACGGACCGAGGCTCTTACTGGATGTTGTTCTGCAGCTTGCAGGCCTTGATGAGGTTGCGGGCCAGGATGGCGGAGGTGATGGAGCCGACGCCGGGGACCGGGGTCTTCATGGCGGCCTTCTCCTCCACGGCGTCCTCGCAGCAGCCGTAGGTGGCGACCTTCTGCTTGCCGGTCTTCTCGTTGATGACGGGGTTGCCGTCCGCGTCAAAGACCTTCTCGCGCACAACGGCGGCGTCGATGACGATGGCGCCTTCCTTGATCATGTCGGCGGTAACGGAGTTGCGGAAGGGAGTGGCGGCGATGACCACGTCGGCATCGGTGGTATAGCCGTTCTTCTTCTCGGCATGGGTCAGATGATGCACGATGGAAACGGTGGCGAAGCGGTTGGTGAGCAGCATGGACACGGGCTTGCCGATAACGTTGGAGTTGTTGATGATGCAGACGTCGAGGCCGCAGGCCACGTCGTCCTCCTGGCCGGGCTTGGCCAGGGGCAGGGGCGCGTAGTTCTTGCGAACGTGGGCCTTGATCTCCTCAGCGTAGTAGTCGATGACGGCGACGATGGCCTGGGCGGTGCAGGGATACATGCCCGTGGCGTCGTTGATGACCAGCTTGCCCATGTTGGCGGAGGTGGAGGCGTCCACGTCCTTGAGGGGGTTCAGGTTCTCGCCGATGGCGACGTTCTCGTCGATGTTGTCCAGAGGACGGAAGGCCAGGATGCCGTGGATGGCGGGATCGGCGTTGATCTCGCGGAACTTGGCGATGTAGTCCTCCTGGGACACGTCGGCGGGCATGGCAAAGACCTCGACCTCGATGCCGGCCTCGTTCATGGTCTTGGTAGCGCCCTTCTCATAGGACAGGTCGGGCCCCTTCTCGCCCACGCGGACGATGCCCAGCTTGGGGGTGATGCCCTTGGCCTTGAGAGCTTCGGCCTCGGCCTTGCACTCGTTCTTGATGGCCTCAGCCACCAGCTTGCAATCCAGAACTTTTGCGCTCATGGGAATCAATCTCCTTTACATTATAGCTTGTCTCAGCCCAGCTTGGCTGTGACCTTTTCATAGATCTCGTCGCAGAGTTTGGAGCCCTCCGCCAGCATGGGGAGCAGCTCGTCCTTCACGGACTGGACGTAGGCCGCGTCCGTGATGCTCTTCAGATTGATCTGCACGTTGAGCCAGCCGCACTGCATGGCCGCCTTGAGGCAGACCACGCCGCAGCCCACATCGGAAACCGCCAGGGTGGAGCCCTTCTCCACCAGCTCCTCATGGAGCTTGACGGCTCTGTAGGCGATGCGGACGATCTCGATGGGGGCGGAGATCGCCACCAGCAGGGCCGCCTGCATCTTCTCATTCTTGATGGCTTTCTCCTCCTCGGTGTTGGCAGGCAGGCCGTAAACCTTGGAGAGCGGGGTGAAATTCTCCGCGTCCTTGTCGATGAGGGCCATGAGCTCGTTCTTCATAGCCTCCGCCTCGGCGAGGATGCGCTGGATATCTCCCTCATAGGCCGCGTACTTCTTTTTGCCGGTGGTGAGGTTGCCCACCATCCCGGCCAGCGCCGTGCCCAGCGCGCCGACTATGGCGGCTACGCCGCCGCCGCCGGGTGCGGGAGCCTTGGAAAAGGTCTCGTCCACAAATTTGGCGCAGGACCAATCAACGATCGCCATAAAACAGGCTCCTTTTCTGTGTGATAGGGAAAATGCCGGCGAACAGGGTCGTCCGCCGGCATTCTTTTTTCATTTACCGGTCAGCATCCGGGAATCGGCTTAGAACAGGCCGGAGATCTTGCCGTTGGCGTCCACGTCGATCTTCTCGGCGGAGGGGACCTTGGGCAGACCGGGCATCTTCATGATGGCGCCGGTGATGGCGACCACGAAGCCCGCGGCGGCGGACAGGGTCACCTGGCGGATGGTGATGCGGAAGCCGGTGGGACGGCCGAGCACCTTCTCGTTATCGGTGAGGGAATACTGAGTCTTGGCCATGCAGACAGGCAGCTTGCCGTAGCCCAGCTCCTCGATCTTGGCCAGCTCCGTGGAGGCGGCAGCGGCGAAGTCCACATCGTCGGCACCGTAAACCTTCTGAGCGATGGCGCGGATCTTCTCCTTGAGGGGCAGATCCAGATCATAGCTGTAGGAGAAGTTGTCCTTGGGCTGATCGGCCAGGCGAATGACCTCCTCGGCCAGCTCGATGCCGCCTTCGCCGCCCTTGCCCCAGACTTCGGACATCTTCACGTTGACGCCCAGCTCCTTGCACTTGCGGGTAACGAGCTCGATCTCGGCGTCGGTGTCGTTGACGAAGCGGTTGAGAGCCACGACGCAGGGCAGATGGAAGACCTGGGTGATGTTCTCCACATGCTTGAGCAGGTTGGGAAGGCCCTTCTCCAGAGCAACCAGGTTCTCCTTGCCGACCTCGGCCTTGGGCACGCCGCCGTTGTACTTGAGAGCCTTGATGGTGGCCACGATGATCACGGCGTCGGGACGCAGGCCGGAGAGACGGCGCTGGATGACGATGAACTTCTCAGCGCCCAGGTCCGCGCCGAAGCCCGCCTCGGTGACGACGTAGTCGCCCAGCTTCATAGCGGTCTTGGTGGCGATGACGGAGTTGCAGCCGTGGGCGATGTTGGCGAAGGGGCCGCCGTGGATAAAGGCGGGGGTGCCCTCGAGGGTCTGCACCAGGTTGGGCTTGATAGCGTCCTTCAGCA
Source organism: uncultured Clostridia bacterium (assembly GCA_947169005.1). Classification (GTDB taxonomy): domain Bacteria; phylum Bacillota; class Clostridia; order Oscillospirales; family Oscillospiraceae; genus RGIG6375. Next base: position 6,821 of record CAMVOG010000018.1, read on the forward strand.
GGGCGGCCATGGCGCCCTGAGCGTTGAGCTGACCGGCGTAGACGGGCTGATTGTCGCGGGTGTAGGCGACGAGGATCTTGGAGAAGCGCTCCTTCAGATCCTGCAGGTCGGAAGCCAGGCAGAAGGCAGCCATGACCTCGGAGGCAACGGTGATATCAAAGCCGTCCTCGCGGGGCATGCCCTGGGCCTTGCCGCCGAGACCGTCCACGATGTTTCTGAGCTGACGGTCGTTCATATCCACGCAGCGTCTCCAGATGATGCGGCGGGGGTCAATGTTCAGAGCGTTGCCCTGATAGATGTGGTTATCGATCATCGCGGCCAGCAGGTTGTTGGCAGCGCCGATGGCATGGAAGTCGCCGGTAAAGTGAAGGTTGATGTCCTCCATGGGGATGACCTGCGCGTAGCCGCCGCCGGCCGCGCCGCCCTTCACGCCGAACACAGGGCCCAGGGAGGGCTCGCGCAGGGCGATGACGGTCTTCTTGCCCAGCTTGGCAAGCGCGTCACCGACACCGACGGTGGTGGTGGTCTTACCCTCGCCGGCGGGGGTGGGGTTGATGGCCGTCACAAGAATGAGCTTGGCCTTGTGGTTCGGATCATCCGGAATGGTGTTGTAGTTGACCTTGGCCTTGTACTTTCCGTAATAGTCGAACTGGTCCTCGGTCAGACCGACCTTCGCGGCGATCTCCTTAATGTTTTTGGGGGTCGCACCCTGGGCGATCTCGATATCGCTTTTGTACTCCATGATGCCTTCTACCCCTCTCGGTGATAAATTTGAACAGGTTCAGCTTTATGCTCCTATTGTATATGTCCGAAGGTCATTTGTCAATTGGCTTATCCTACAGTAAATGCCTAAAGAACCCGCCTTTCTTCTATGGAAAAACACGACCAAGGGCATACGCTATTATAATAAACAAAAACCGGGCTTCTGTCCAGCCCAAAGAGCGCTTTTTTTCCACTTTTTTTCTTTTGGGGAGCCTGGGCGCTTCCCTGCCTCCCAATCAAAGCGGCAGGGCAAAAAGCCCTTGCGCTTTTGGGGGAATAGTGCTAAGATAAGGAAAGAGGACCCGGCGAAAGCCATTCCCATACATCAAATGAAAGGATCGATACCAATGAGCTACAAGGTCACTATGAAGAACGAAGCCGTTCAGTATGAGGCTCCCGGCCATTTTGAGTGCAAGACCACCCGCCTGCACAACCCCGCCGACGTGAACGAGGGCACCATCGTGATGGGCCTGTCCCACTTCCTGCCCGGCGGCGGCGCCAACATGGCTCCCGCGAAGTTCGAGATGGTCTACTACATCCAGAAGGGCGAGATGACCGTTTCTCTTGACGACGGCAAGGACTACGTCCTCCATGCCGGCGACAGCCTGCACTTCGGCCCCGGCACCGGCCGCGCCTGCAAGAACACCGGCTGCGACTGCGCCGAGATGATCACCGTTATGATCAAGCCCCAGGCGTAAGCAACAAGGCACAAGTAACCCCCGGCGGAACGCTCCGTCGGGGGCTTTTTTATGTCTGCTCACCGTTTTCTCCAAACAGGATGGCAAGATAATCCATGCGCCCGTCCAGAATACGGACGACCTCCACCTGTTTTGATTGGACCTCGTAAAAAATCAGCTGTTTTGCCGCCACAAAATAACGCAGCTCCGTATCCAGCTCCTCAAAGCGGCCGCGCAGCGCAGGCCCCATGTAAGGCTGCTTTTTCAGCAAAGAGCAGGTCTCCAAAACCGTCTTTTTCAGTTTTTTCGCCGCAGCCGGGTTTCCCAGGGTAGTCTCGATATAGCCTGCCGTTTCCTGCAGGTCCCGCAGTGCGGCGGGTCTGAACACCAGCTTCATTCCTGCTCGACCCCTAAAAGCCGATAGGCCTCTTCCTCCCCGATGGGCTGCCCGGAGCTTTTCCCGGCCTCCAGCTCAGCGACCAGGCGTTTCAGCGCGTTGGCGCGGGCCAACTCAGCATTTTCTGCCGTGACTGGAAAGGGAAAACCGCCGGTCCGCAGGGATTGCTGAATAAAAATATGAATAGCTTGGGTCAGTGTCAGCCCACATTTTTCATAGACCGCCTCTGCCTCCCGCCGAATCTCAGGATTGATGCGGAAATGAAAGCTGTCGGTCTTGGGGGCCATCGTTACTCTTTCCATCAAATTCGCCTCCCGGCTGGTGAACTGCATACAGTATACCCCAAACACACAGAAAAGTCAATAGTATGTAGCACAATGTGCTACATACTATTGACTTTTTGCTTTACTCCCTCTGTGCCTTGTGGTCGCAGTAGATGCAGCGGTAAACGCCTTTTTCCTCGTCCGCCAGGCGGAAGCGCTGGGGCAGCTCCTGCTCCACGGAGCTGATGCAGCGCGGATTCTTGCAGCGGATAACGCCGTGGAGCTCCCGGGGCAGGCGCAGCTTGCGCTTTTCGATAATGGCCCCCTCCTTCACGGTGTTGACGGTGATGCCGGGGTCCAGATAGCCCAGCACGTCCAGGTCCAGGTCAATGAGGGCGTCGATCTTGATGATATCTTTCTTTTCGGTCTTGGAGCTGGAGGCGTTTTTGATGACGGCCACAGAGCAGTCCAGCTTGTCCAGGCCCAGGAAGTTATAGATGGCCATAGCCGTGCCGGCCTTGATGTGGTCGATCACATAGCCGTTGCGAATGGAATCGATATTCACTCACTCCACCTCCAGCAGCATCATAATAAGGGCCATGCGGATATACTTGCCGCAGAGGACCTGCTTGAAGTAACAGGCGCGGGGATCGCTGTCCACAGCGGTAGAGATCTCGTTGACGCGGGGCAGCGGGTGTAGGATCGCCAGATCCTCCTTGGCGGTGCGCAGCTTCTCGGGCGTCAGAATATAGCTGTCCTTGAGGCGGATATAGTCGGCCTCGTTGAAGAAGCGCTCCCGCTGCACGCGGGTCATGTACAGCACGTCCAGCTCCGGCATGGCTTCCTCCAGGGAGCGGGTCTCCCGATAGGGGATATTGCTTTTCTGAATGTCCTGCTGGACGTAGTCCGGGATCGTCAGCTCCTCGGGGCTGATCATCACAAAGCGGATGCCCTCATAGCGGGAGAGAGCCCCGATGAGGGAATGGACCGTGCGGCCAAACATGAGGTCACCGCAGAGGCCGACGGTCATGTTCCCCAGGCGGCCCTTGACGCGGCTGATGGTGAGAAGGTCCGTCAGGGTCTGGGTGGGGTGCTTGTGCCCCCCGTCCCCGGCGTTGATGACGGGGATGGAGGCGGCCATGGAGGCCACCAGGGGCGCACCCTCCTTGGGGTGCCGCATGGCGATGATATCCGCGAAGCAGCTCACGGTGCGGGCCGTATCCGCCACGCTCTCCCCCTTGGCGGCGGAGCTGGAGGCTGCCTCGGAAAAGCCGATGACTGAGCCGCCCAGCTCCAGCATGGCGGACTCGAAGCTGAGGCGGGTGCGGGTGGAGGGCTCATAAAAGAGGGTCGCCAGCTTTTTGCGCCTGCACTTCTCGGCGTATTTATCCGGATTCGCCATAATGTCGTTGGCGACGTCGATCAGATGCTCGATCTCCTGGGTGGAGAGGTCCTGTATGTCGATCAGATGTCTCATGCTTTGGCTCCGTTCTCCGCGAGGTAAGCCCGGATGCGGTCAACGTGCTCCTTATTGGCCGGGTCCTCCTCCAGATAGCTGAGGATATCGTACACGTCCACCACGCTGTAGACGGGGAATCCGTAGGTCTCCGTGATCTCGGCGGTGGCGGATTTTTCCGTTTTGCCCTTCTCCCGGCGGTCCACCATGACGAAGGCGGCGGCTACCTTCACGCCCTCCAGGGGAGCCAGGTTCTCCATGCTCTCCCGAATGGCGGTGCCGGCGGTAACGACGTCCTCGGTGATGACGACCTCCTCCCCTGCCTTGGGCACGTAGCCCACGAAGATGCCGCCCTCGCCGTGGTCCTTCGCCTCCTTGCGGTTGAAGAAGAAAGGCAGGTCCAGGCCTTCCGCGGCCAGGGCGGAGGCCAGGGACACGGCGATGGAAATGCCCTTATAGGCGGGCCCGTAAAGGACAGCCTGCTTTTTGCCCAGCCGCTCCAGGTAGGCCTTGGCGTAAAACTCCCCCAGGCGGCGAACCTGGGCGCCGGTCTTGATCTCCCCGGCGTTGATGAAGTACGGGATGCGCCGCCCGCTCTTGGCGATAAAGTCACCGAATTTCAGCACACCGGCGGACTCCAGAAACTGAATGAACTCTCTTTTGTACTGCTCCATAGCTTCTCCTTTAACGTATATATAGAATTTAACGTATATATAGAATATGGCTGCTCAATCCACGAAATCGCGCAGACAGCGCTCATAGGCCGCCAACGGGTCCTCGGCCCGGGTGATGGGGCGGCCCACCACGATATAATCCGAGCCCAGCTCCTTTGCCTTGGCCGGGGTGGTCACGCGGCTCTGGTCCCCCTTCTCTGAGTCGGCAAAGCGGATGCCGGGGGTAACGGTAACGAAGCTCCGCCCCACCTTCTCATGGACCAGGCCCGCCTCCAGAGGAGAGCAGACCACGCCGTCCAGGCCGGAGGCGGCGGCGTTGGCCGCATAGCGCTCCACCACCTGGGGCATGGGCTTTTCGATCAGCGGCTCCCGCTCCATCAGCTCCTGGGAGGTGGAGGTGAGCTGGGTAACGGCGATGAGCAGCGGGTGCTTGCCCTCCTGGCCCGTCAGGCCCTCCAGCGCCGCCTTCATCATCAGGCTGCCACCGGCGGCGTGGACGTTCACCATGTCCACCCCCAGGCCCGCCAGCACCTTCATGGCGGAGCCCACGGTATTGGGGATATCGTGGAGCTTCAGATCCAGAAAGATGCGGAAGCCCCGGCTTTTCAGCTCCCGCACGAAGGCGGGACCTTCGGCGTAATAGAGCTCCATGCCGATCTTCAAAAAGGGGTCCCTCCCCCGAAAGGGCTCCAAAAAGCGCAGCGTATTCTCCCCGGAGGGAAAGTCGCAGGCGATGATAACGTCTTTACCCATTGTGCGCGCCTCCTATGATCTCTTCTAAGCTCTCGATGCCCAGCTTTTCCATTTCCGCGGGCAGCGACTCAATGATTTTTTTGCAGGCGAAGGGGTCCACCAGATTGGCCGCGCCCACCTGCACCGCCGTGGCGCCCGCCAGCAGCATTTCGATCACGTCCGCCGCCGAGCTGACGCCGCCCATGCCCATGATGGGCAGCTTGACGGCCTCATAGACCTCCCAGACCATGCGCAGGGCCACCGGGAACACCGCCGGGCCGGAGAAGCCGCCCTTCACGTTGGCAATGACGGGGCGGCGGCGCTTCAAGTCGATGCGCATGCCCAGCAGCGTATTGATAAGGCTGATGCCGTCGGCCCCTGCCTCCGCGCAGGCGGCGGCGATGGCAACGATGCTGGTCACGTTGGGCGTCAGCTTCACGAAGAGGGGCTTTTTCGTGACGGCCCGCACGGCCTTCGTCACCTCATAGGCGCTCTTCGCCTCGGTGCCGAAGCTCATGCCCCCGTTGTGGACGTTGGGGCAGGAGATATTCAGCTCGATAAGACCGATCTGCTCAGCCTTGTCCGCCTTCTCCACGCAGGTCACGTATTCGTCGATGGCAAAGCCGCTGATGTTGGCGATGGCGGGCTTGCGGAAAACCTTGGCCAGCCGGGGCAGCTCCTCGGAAAGCACCGCGTCGATGCCCGGATTCTGCAGGCCCACGGAGTTGATGAGGCCCGCCGTACACTCCGCGATACGGGGGGTGGGGTTGCCGAAGCGAGGGGCCAGGGTCGTGCCCTTCAAGGAGATGGAGCCCAGGATATTGATATCGTAGAGCTCGGCAAATTCATAGCCGAAGCCGAAGGTCCCGCTGGCGGGGATCACGGGATTATCCAGCCGCAGACCCGCCAGATCCACCGACGTATTCACCACAGGAGCTCCCCCCTTTCAAAGACCGGCCCGTCCTTGCAGACGCGGCGGGCTCCGCTCTTCGTTTCAATGCTGCAGCCCATGCAGGCCCCGAAGCCGCAGCCCATCCGCTCCTCCAGGCTGAACTGCCCGGGGCAGTCCGCTGCCCCGTAGACGGCCTTCATCATGGGCAGGGGCCCGCAGCAGAAGAGGTAATCCGGCGCATCGGCAAGGCGCGACAGGGCCTCGGTCACAAAGCCCTTGAGGCCGCTGCTGCCGTCCACCGTCGTCACCAGGACCTCCAGGCCGAGGGCGTGGAAATCCTCTGCCAGGAAGATTTCCGCCGATTCGTTGAAGCCGAGGCAGACCGCGGGCTTCTTCCCTGCCCGCAGGAGCTCCTTCGCCAGCAGGTACAGGGGCGCGACGCCCGCGCCGCCGCCCACCAGAACAGGGCGCTCCCCGCACTTCGTGAGATCGAAGCCGTTGCCCAGGCCCGTGAGCAGGTCCAGCTCCTCCCCAGCTCTCAGCCGGGACATGGCCTCGGTGCCGCCGCCCACGAGCTTGTAGACGAGGGTCAGCCGCTCTCTCTCTGCGTCACAGACAGAGATGGGCCGCCGCAGGTAAAAGCCGGGGATGCTAATATTGACGAACTGTCCTGGCCGGGAAACCGCGCAGGGCCCTTCCAGCCGCAGCCGCCAGGTGTTCTTCGCCAGGGGGACGTTTTCCGTCACCCTCATTTTGCATTGCTTCACGCCTCCGCCTCCTTCCAGACGATCTCCCCGCCGCAGAGGGTCATGAGGCAGCGGCCACAGACCCGCTCCCCCGCAAAGGGGGTGGCGCGGCCCTTGGAGAGAAATTCCTCCGGGTCCACGAGATAGTCCCGGTCCAGATCAAAAAGGGTCAGGTCCGCCGCGGCGCCCTCGTTCAAGTCCCCGCCGATTCCGAAGCGGCGGCAGGGGGCGTCGTGCATCAGCTCCAGCAGACGCTCCAGGGGCACGACGCCGCCCCGCACCAGGGCGGTATAGGCGGCGGCGAAGGCCGTTTCCAGGCCCACGACGCCCATGGCGGAGCCCGCCAGGCCCTTACTCTTTTCCTCGGCGCTGTGGGGGGCGTGGTCCGTGGCGAGCACGTCCACGGTCCCGTCAGCAATACCGGCCAGCAGGTCTTCCCGGTCCTTGGGGCTCCGCAGGGGCGGATTCATCTTGAAGCGTCCCTCCTCCCGGAGGTCCAGGTCCGTAAACCACAGGTAGTGCTGGCCCGTCTCGCAGCTTACGTCCACGCCGCTTTTCTTCGCCTGGCGGATCAGCTCCACGCTCTCCTTGCAGGAGATATGGCAGACGTGATAGGCGCAGCCCGTTTCCGCCGCCAGCTCCAGGTCCCGCTCGATCTGCCGCCACTCGCTTTCGGAGCAGATGCCCCGGTGGCCGTGGGCGCGGGCGTAGTCCCCGTCGTGGATATAACCGCCCCGCAGCAGCTCGTCCACCTCACAATGGGCGGCGATGAGCTTGCCCAGGCGCTTGGCCTCCTCCATGGCCTCCCGCATGAGGCCCCGGTCCTGCACGCCGTTCCCGTCGTCGGAGAAGGCCACGACCTTGTCCGCCATGCCCGCCAGGTCCGCCAGCTTCTCCCCTTTGCGGCCCAGGGTGATGGTCCCGTAGGGGTGCAGCCGGATCGCCGCATCCCGGCGAATGAGGGCAAGCTCCTCCTCCAGGTTCGCGGGACCGTCCGGGGCCGGGGAGAGATTCGGCATGGGGCACACGTCCGTGAAGCCGCCACGCGCCGCGGCCCGGGAGCCCGTCAGGATCGTCTCTTTATAAGAAAAGCCCGGCTCACGGAAATGCACATGCACGTCCGCCAAGCCGGGAAACAGGTGCTTGCCGCCGCAGTCAATTTCCGCGCAGCCGGGAAAAACGACCCCCGAGGCCGGAAAGGAAACAAGGCCGGAGCGAACGGCCAGGTCCCCGCGGAAAAAGCGTCCGCCGGAATAGATCGTCGCGTTCTTCAGCAGCAGGTCCATCGGCTCAGTTCTCCTTTTCCATACACATATTGATTTATTTTACTATCAAAAGCGGGGTCTTGTCAACGGCTTTTGCGGGAACTCGGGGAATTTTGGCATAAAAAGAGCAGCGGCTTTCGTCGCTGCTCCGATCGACTGAACGCCCCCCGCGCATGCCGTGTAAGCCCATTTATAACCTGCACGATAGGCAGGTGGGTCGCCTCCTTGCGGCTTCTCTGCTTCCAACGTCCCTTACGGGGAGGCCTGCAATTCACGGCAAGAGTTATTCCGGCATCCCGTTTTATAAATGTGGGTTTAAAAAGGCTTATCACGAACACAGCAGGGTTCTCGGTCATCTCTTGTATGCACTATAGCACAAATATCGCACGATTTCAAGAGCTGAACGCTGTAATTTTTTGTTTAATTTTACGAATTTTGCAATTATTCCTCTTCCTGGTCCTCGTCAAAGAGGGATTCGCAGAATTTTTCGTATATTTTCTCCGCCTCGTCCTCGTCCTCAATGATCTCAAAAAGCTCTTCCCCGTTCTCCGTCACGACCCGGAACATGATGATCTCGTTGGCCTCCTCGCTGTCGGGGTCCACGTCCGCCGGAAAGAAGGAAACGTAATCCTGCCCCTCCACCGTGATGCGGGAAATGAACTCCAGCTCATGCTCGTTGCCCTCGTCGTCCGATATGGTGATATAGACGGCGTCGTTGTTTTCGTCCATGCGCGTTCTCCTTTCGGGCCTGGCCCAGCCTTGTTGACGCTATCATAACGCATGGCGCGGGAAAAAGCAAGAGGCGGGCGGGCTTATGACCCGTAATCCTCCAAAAGCAGCAGGAGCTCCTCCCAATCGGCGGCGGGAACGCCCCGGGTCAGGGCCTCCCGATCCCGCTGGCGCAGATGCTTTAGGGAGATCTGCGTCCGCAGCACGGGGACGCTCTCTTCCTCCGCGGCAAAGACGAAGACCTGCTCCCCCACCGCCCGCAGGACGTAGGCAGGCTGCGGCTCCGCGGTAACGGCGGCCAGGGCCGCGGCGGGGATGGCTGCGCCGACGGGGTCCGGCTCCTCCTCCCGGCTGCGGCCCCGGTCCGCCGTCAGCGCGGCGGAGACTAAGAAGACGCCGCAGAACTGACAGGCCAGCACCAGCGCCAGGCACCGCTTTTTCGTTTTCGGACGCATAAAAAAGCCTCCCTTCCCTTTTGCATCCAGTATGCCCGGGAAGGGAGACTTTTATTCAAAACACTTTATACCAACTGCAGAAGCGCCAGGCTCGCGGCCCCGAAGACCATCCACGCGCGGAAAACGCCCTTTTTCCCATAGAGCCCCAGCCCTGCCGCGACGCAGCCCGCCGCCAGCACGCAGACCAGCCAGCTGGATTCCAGCCGCAGAGGCGTAAAGCCGAAGCAGGAGATATAGAGCCCCAGCTTGGAGCCTGCCACCACCGCGAAGAGCAGACTTTCCGCCAGGAGCAGGAGGCAGAGCACCCGCAGGGGGCGGCTTTCCTGGGCGAAGCTGCGGGCGGAGCGGGTCACCAGCCAAAGGAGGGCGAAGTTTACGGCCATCACCTTGCACAGCTCAAAGAAGCCCTCCCGGGCGTATTGGGAGACGATGAAGCCCTCGGGCAGGCTGCGGGTAAAGGCCCCGAAGAGGTAGCGGGCCTGCACGGCGAAGAAGACCAGATAGAACACGACGAACACGGCCGTGAGCCCGATCCAGAGCCCGTCCGGCACCCGATGGAAAGGGCGTAGCGCAGGCGGGAGCCCCGGGCCTGCAGCGCCTCCGGGTCCTCCCGCAGGGAGCCCGCCACCAGGCCGAAGACGTAGGCCGCCACCGGCAGGGCCAGGATGGAGCGCAGGACGAACTCCACGTCGATCTCAAAGCGCATCCAGCCCGTCACATCCTCCAGCAGCCGGGCAAAGCCCTCGTCCGCCGAAAGCAGCAGCTTTGCCGCAAACCAGAAGAGCAGCCCCGCCGCAACGACGGCCAGCGCCACCCACAGGGCGGT
>CAMVOG010000019.1 GCA_947169005.1 uncultured Clostridia bacterium
CGGCTATTCCTTCGGCTCCTTCCTGGGGCTGACGCTCCCGGTCTGGGGGCTGTCCCTGGTCCTCGTCCTCCTGCTCTGCCTGCCCCTGTCCCGGGCGCGGCTCACCCCTGCCCGGACGGAGCGGTCCGCCCCGGATAAGCGGGGGCTGCTGCTCCATGGGGCCCTGTTCCTGGTCTGCCTGGCGGTGGTGCTGCGGCTGCTGCCCTGGCCCGTGATGCTGGGGCTCGTGGTGCTGGCCCTGCTTCTGCTGGACCGGTCCCTGCTGCTCCGGGCGGACTTCGGGCTGCTGGCGACCTTCGCGGCCTTCTTCGTCTTCTCCGGCAACCTGGCCCGGATGGAGGCGGTGGCGGAGCTTTTGAGCCGTTTGATGGCGGGGCGGGAGTACCTGGTCTCCCTGGGGGCCAGCCAGATAATCAGCAATGTGCCCGCGGCCCTGCTCCTGTCCCGGTTCACCGGGGCGGGGGACGCCCTGGTGCTGGGCGTGGACGTGGGCGGCCTCGGCACCCCCATCGCCAGTCTGGCCAGCCTTATCGCGCTCAAGCTCTATGCCCGCAGCGAGGGAGCGCGCACGGGCCGCTTCCTGCTGGAATTCACGGCTGTGAACGCGCTGCTGCTGATTCTGCTTTCCGCCTTTTGTCTGCTGGCGCTGCTTTGAGCGATCATAAACATACGTAATCCAGCCGCTTTGCCCGTTCAAGACTGGTCAAAGCGGCATTTCCGTGCTATGATAAGTATAAAGGATGCGCAATCGGCCGTGGAGACCGGGAAAGGGAGGTACAGCCCATGAAGGAGCATCTGAAATTCCATTCACGCAACGGCAAGCGTCTCGTGCTGATCGTGGATGATGAGCTGATCAACCGGGAGATCCTGGGAGAGCTGCTGAAAAACGATTATGAGCTGCTCACCGCCGGGGACGGGGCGGAGGCCCTGCGCCTGGCGACGGAGCGGCGGGAGACCCTCTCCCTCATGCTGCTGGACCTGAATATGCCGGGCATGAGCGGCCTGGAGCTGCTGCGCCGCATGAAGGAGGACGAGGGCCTGCGCCGTATCCCCGTCATCGTGCTGACGGCGGACCAGGAGGCGGAGGTGGAGAGCCTCAGCCTGGGGGCCAGCGACTTTATCCCCAAGCCCTATCCCCGGGCGGGCGTTATCCACGCCCGCATCCGCCGGGCCATCGAGCTCTCCGAGGACAGGCAGATCCTTTCCTCCACGGAGCGGGACCCGCTCACGGGCCTGTACAACCGGGAGTTTTTCTATCGCTACGCCGAGCAGTTTGACCAGCATCACAAGGACCTGGAGATGGACGCCGTCATCGTGGACGTAAACCATTTCCACATGCTCAACGAGCGCTTCGGCGCCGCCTACGGGGACGAGGTGCTGCGCCGCGTCGGGGAAAAGCTGCGGGAGACCGTGCAGGACACGGGGGGCATCGTCTGCCGTCGGGAGGCGGATACCTTTATGGTCTATTGCCCCCACGGCAAGGACTACCGGGCCATTCTGGAAAACGCGTCCTCCGGCCTTCCGGAGGAGGAGGCGGGCAGCCGGGTACGCCTGCGCCTGGGCGTGTACGCCGATGTGGACAAGGAGCTGGATATCGAGCGGCGCTTTGACCGGGCCAAGAGCGCGGCGGACACCGTGAAGGGCAGCTTTACCCGCACCATCGGCTTTTACGACAGCACCATGCACGAGCGGGAGCTGTATGCCGAGCAGCTGATCGAGGGCTTCCGCCGGGCCATCGAGGAAAAGCAGTTCAAGGTCTATTATCAGCCCAAGTTCGATGTGCGGCCCGAGATTCCCGTGCTGGCCAGCGCGGAGGCCCTGGTGCGCTGGCAGCATCCCTCCCTGGGGCTCATCAGCCCCGGCGTCTTCATTCCGCTCTTTGAGGAAAACGGCCTGGTGCAGACCCTGGACCAGTACGTCTGGCGCACGGCGGCGGCCCAGATCCGGGACTGGAAGGAGCGCTTCGGCATCACGGTGCCCGTGTCGGTAAACGTTTCCCGCATCGATATGTACGATCCGCACCTGATCGACACCCTCCGGAGCATCCTGGCGGAAAACGGGCTGGACCCCCATGAGTTTTTGCTGGAGATCACCGAGTCCGCCTACACGGAGGAGTCGGAGCAGATCGTCGAGATCGTAGGCCGCCTGCGGGAGCTGGGCTTCCGCATCGAGATGGACGATTTCGGCACGGGCTATTCCTCGCTGAACATGATCTCCACCCTGCCCATCGACGCCCTCAAGCTGGATATGAGCTTTATCCGCAACGCCTTCAACCAGCGGCGGGACACCCGCATGCTGGAGGTGATTCTGGACATCGCCGAGTATCTCTCCGTGCCCGTCATTGCCGAGGGCGTGGAGACGGAGGAGCAGCTCAACGCCCTTAAAACCATGGGCTGCGATATGGTGCAGGGCTATTATTTCTCCCGCCCCGTTCCCGCGGAGGAATACGAGCGCTTCGTTAAGGAGCGGCGGGACCGGGGCGAGGCGCCCATCCCGGCCAAGCCCCGGCGCAGCAGCCGGGAAAGCTCCTTCGGCAAGATCACTTACGCCCTGTCCAGCGGCTTCGAGCGCGTGTATTATATCGACACGGTCAGCAACCATTATGTAGAGTTCAGCATCCAGGGAGCCTATGAGGACCTGCAGATCCGGCACAGCGGGGCGGATTTCTTCGCGGATATGGAGAGGGAAATCCCCCGGGTGATCCATGAGCAGGACCGGGAGCGGGTGCTGCTGAATCTGCGGAAGGAGGCCCTGCTGAGCCAGCTTTTGGGCAGCCGGCCCTTTACCATGACCTATCGCCTGCTGCAGAAGGACCAGCCCGTCTATTATCAGCTCAAGGCCGTGCGGGCCTTCACCCACGACGAACAGCATATCGTTATCGGCTTGAGCAACGTGGATGAGCAGCTCCGCCAGGCCAGGGATGGGGACGAGCGGGAGAATCCCCTGGACTTCAACAGCCTCTCCAGGGCCCTCAGCCGGGATATGGAGAGCATCTACTATGTGGATACGGAGACGGAGGGCTACCTGGAATTTGTTTCCGACGGCGCTTACGGCAGCCTGAAGCTGGAGACCACGGGCACCTGCTTCTTTGAGGAGTGCCGGAAAAATATTCAGAGCGTTGTATATGCGGATGACCGGGAGAGGGTGACGGCGGCCCTGGAGCGGGAAACCCTGCTCTCCGTGCTGAGCCGGCGTCCCGCCTTTTTCATGGATTACCGCCTGCTCATCGAGGGCAAGCCCCAGTATTACCGCATGAAAGTGATCCGCGCCGACAAGAAGGACGGCAGCCACATCATCATCGGCGTCAGCAACGTGAACGACCAGATTACCGAGGAGCAGCGGCAGGAGGCCGAGCAAATCAAGGCCCTGCGCATCGCCCAGCAGATCGCCAACCGGGACGCGCTCACCGGCGTGAAAAGCAGGCACGCCTTCACCGAGGCCGAGGAGAGCTGGGACGCCCGCATCCGCGCCGGGGAGGAGCTCAGCTTCGCCGTGGCCTTCTGCGACGTAGACGGCCTCAAGGAGATCAACGATACCAAGGGTCACAAGGCCGGGGACCAGTATCTGAAGGACGCCGCCGCCGTCATCTGCAATCTGTTCAAGCACAGCCCCGTCTACCGCATCGGCGGGGACGAGTTCGTGGCCGTCCTGGGCGGCTCGGACTATGCCGAGCGGGAGACGCTGGTGGGGCGCCTGCGCCAAGGCAGCCGGGAGGGCACCCACCCCGGCGGCGTGATCATCTCCTGCGGCCTGGCGGACTATGAGCCGGGCCGGGACAGCGCCTTCACCCCCGTCTTCGAGCGCGCGGACGCAGCCATGTACGTGAACAAGGCGGAGCTGAAGAAAATGGAAAATTGACAAGTGAAAATGGGAAATGGTAAGAAAGGGACCTGGCGAATGCCGGGTCCCTTTGCCGCGCTTTGGCCTGGAATACTTGACATACCTGCATATGTGTGGTATAAAGAAATGTGACAACGTGACGCACGAATATAAGCATGATAAATATTAAATACTGTATGAAAGGGGAATAAACAATGAATAAATTCGGCAAGCTGTCGGCCCTGCTGCTGGTGCTGGTCTTCTGCCTGTCTCTGCTTCCGGGGACGGTCCTGGCGGACGAGCCGGAGGAGGAGCCGATCTTCTTCGCGGCCATGATGTCCAAGGCCGGGCCGGGAGATCACATGACCAACACCGTCAGCGCCGAGTGGTACGGCTATCAGGAAAAGCTCGGGGACGACTATCTCTTCTCCGACTTTCTCAAGACCCGGCTGATGACCACCGCCATGGACCTGCGCTCGGACGCGGCGTCCTTCTTCATCCCTCAGTATCTCAGCAAAAACGGCGGCTCTTACCATGAGCTGACGCTCTTCAGTTCTCAGGAGATCGACCCCGCCGCCATCGAGCTTGTCGGCGTGCAGACCATGGGCGAGATCGAAAAGCACGTGGTGGGCGACGTGGACAGCGCGGGCAACGACGGGCGCCTCTGGTGGTACACCGTGCCCCTCTTCGTGCCGGACAATGACTTCGACCTGGAGATCTGCGTCGGCGGCGAGACGGACGCCGTCATCCCGATCATCCACCCCTCGGGAGTGGGAGACAGCTTCATTGCCCTTGTCACCACCATGCAGGTCTATGACTACGCGGAATCCGAGCCCGGCGTTTTTGACAGCCTGACCCTGCGCCTCTCCGGCTTCTACCTGCCCAAAGCGGCTGAAGCCTATCAGATCGGAGACGCCTATTCCGAGGAATCCGTCCTTTACACCGCCTCCGCTCTGACGGAGGAGGACGAGTACGGCTACCGCTACGTCACCTTTGACTTTGACGGGAACGTTACCGCCGATGATTTCATGTGGTGGGGCCTCCGCTTCAACCACATCACCTTCTTCCCCGAAACGGAGTATGAGTTCAAGGGCTACCAGGCCTGGTTCTTCGACAAGTACAACGACGTGATCTATGACGAGGGAACGGGAACGTACTCTCTTCGCTGGAGCTACGACGGTGAGGAATGGGACTATGAGAAGGAGACATATACCGTAAATCCCATCTTCTGGCTTCAGGGCGTCAAGGTCGAGGTGCCCACCCCCTACTACTGCATGTACAAGACTCCCGACGGCGCTCAGCCCGCCGTTCCCGGCGACCTGGACGGCAACGGCAGGGTGGAAAAGGCGGACGTGATCGTTCTCTTTGTGAGAATCAGCACCGCCGCGCCCGAGGACCTGCCCGATCTCACGGGCGACGGCTGCGTGAACAGCCGCGACGCTCTGCTGCTGTTCAGAAGAACGGCGCAATAAAATTGACAATGGACAATGGATAATTGACAATGTACAAACAGGGACTGTTGCAGGTAATTTTGCAACAGTCCCTGTTTTTGCGTTTATTCCGCGTCCAGCGCCGCCCAGGTGAGGGCGGGGGGCGCCTCCGTGCAGAGGCAGAGGGTAAAGCCCTCCTCAAAGGGCGGATAGGTCAGATACAGCCCGCCGGGGCGGAGGGTGAGAGCCCCGTTTTCCACCAGGGAGAGGTCCCGCATATGCCCGGCCAGGCCCGTGCCCGCCCGCTTTACCAGGGCCTCCTTCGCCGTCCAGAGGCGGAAAAAATCCCCGGGCCGGGCCTCAAGCCAGGCCGCCTCCTCCGGGCGGAAGAAGCGCCGGGCCAGCCGCGCCCCGTCTATGGGCCGGGTCCGCTCCAGGTCCAGGCCCAGGGGGCTCTCCCCCAGGGCGCAGAGCCAGCGGCCTCCGCTGTGGGTCACGGAGGCGTGGAGCCCCGGCCACGCGGGGAAGAAGGGCTTGCCCGCCTCCGTCCGGGCCATAGCGAGCCCCGCCGGGTCCAGGCCCAGCCGCCGCCCAGCCGCCGCCCGCAGCAGCCGCTCCGTGTCGCTATGACCGCCAAGGGCGTGATAGATCGTCACCTGCAAGTCTGTCACCGGCTTTCGATAATGCATAATTGTCCATTGTCAATTGTCAATTATATTTCTCACTTCCGCGAAGCTGTCCAGGACGGGGACGCCGAGGCGCTCCAGGGTGGCCCGGCTCTGATGGCCCAGGGTCAGCAGGATGCAGTCGGCCCCCAGGAGCCGGGCGGTCTCGTAGTCGTGCTCCGTGTCCCCCAAAAGGAGCATGGGGCCGGGCTTTTCCCGGGCCAGCCACTCCCTGGCCAGGTCCAGCTTGCTGTAGGCCTCGATGTTGTCCAGGCCCAGCACCTCGTCGAAGCGGTCCAGCACCCCCAGGTCCCGGAGCTGGGCGAGGAGGATGCCCCGCTCGCTGGCGGAGAGGACGATCTGGCGGCAGCCCCGGGCCCGGAACCAGTCCAGCAGCTCCGTCACGCCCTCGTTGAGCTTCGCCTCCCTGGAAAAAATCGCGTACTGCTCCGTCCACTCCACGCTGAGCTTTTCATAGGGGTCCCGGGTGAAATCGTGGCCCAGCTTTTTGTAGTAGTCCACGATGGGGAAGGTGAAGATGCTGCGGTAATAGTCCACGTCCTCAATGAGGGGCATGCCCCGGCGGGCCAGCAGGACGTTTTCACTTTTGATGCCGGCCTCCACGTCGTTGACGATGGTGCCGTTGAAATCCCAGATCACGTGGGTGTAGCGCATTCGGTCTCCCTCCCGCGGAAAGATGCCGTATTATACCACGGCGAGAGGGGAGAAGTCAATTTCCGGGGAAATGGGACGATTTTGGGACAGCGGGGAGAGTACAATAAATAATGGACAATGGACAATGGACAATGGACAATGTGCAATGGACAATGTGCAATGGACAATGTGCATACCGCCCCTCGTTGACATGGAAGCGGAAAAAGCGTATCATAAGAGGGACGAGAACAAGCGGGCGGGGCGCGGCCCCGTCCCTTTCAGAGAATAGAAAAGGTGAAGCATGAACGAGAAAGTACCATTCAGAGAAATGTTTTCCTGCTGCCGGGGGGAGGAGCTTTTCGCGCCCCTGGACAAGACCAACGTGCTGGGGGTCAGCGTGGACAAGAAGACGGCCTCCATGCGGCTGAAGCTGGAGTTTCCCGCCTCCCCGGCCCCGGTGCTGGTGAGCCTGATCGAGGAGGGCATTTGCCGGGAGCTGGAGATCCCCAGGGTGACGGTGGAGAGCTTCCTTTCCGCCGAGGCCGCCAAGAAAAAGCTCCCCTCCCTGAAGCTGCCCCGGATGCTGGTGGGCAAGAAGATCACCGGCAACGTGATCCCCATCTCCGAGCTGACGCCGGACACGGGCCGCTGCGTGGTCTGCGGCGAGGTCTTCGGCACGGAGCTGCGGGAGGTCCGCAACGGCACGGCAAAGATCCTGGACTTCAACATCACGGACTATACGGGCAGCCTGCGGGTGTCCAAGTTCCTGCGGGGGGAGGAGGACGCCCCCTATGAGACCATTGCCAACGGCATGTTCATGACCGTGCAGGGCGGCGTCAGCTACAATCGCTGGCACGGGGACATCAGCATGGAGCCCACAAGCATCCGCCTGGAGGAAAAGCCCGTCCGCAAGGACCTGGCCCCCGGCATGAAGCGGGTGGAGCTGCACCTGCACAGCCGCTATTCCCAGCTGGACGCCCTCACGGACGTCGAAGCCGCCGTGAAGACCGCCGCCAAGTGGGGCCACAAGGCCATCGCCCTCACGGACCACGGAGTTGCCCAGGGCTTCCCCGAGCTCTGCAACGCCGGGAAAAAGCACGGCATCAAGGTCATCTACGGCGTGGAGGGCTATTACGTCAACGACGTGGACGACCGGGTGGTGGTCCACGGGGACCAGGACGCCCCTCTGGCCGGGGAGTTCGTGGCCTTCGACCTGGAGACCACGGGCCTTTCCGCCGAGAATGACCGCATCACCGAGATCGGCGCGGTCCTCATGCGGGACGGCAAGGAGGCGGACCGCTTCCAGACCTTTGTGGACCCGGGCCGCTCCATCCCCTTTGAGGTGACGAAGCTCACCGGCATCCGGGACAGCGACGTGCAGGGCGCTCCCACGGAGCGGGAGGCCGTTTCCGCCTTCCTGGATTTCGTGGGCGGGCGGCCCGTGGCGGCCCACAACGCGGATTTCGACACGGCCTTCATCGCCAACGCCTGCGCCCGCATGGGGGCAGAGTATACCCTCACGAGCCTGGACACCCTGGTGCTGGCCCAGAATCTCCTGGCCGGGGAGCTGAAAAAGTTTACCCTGGACAGCGTGGCGGGCTACCTGGGTCTGCCGGACTTCAACCATCACCGGGCCTCTGACGACGCCCTCACCTGCGGCCTGCTGCTGCCCCCCTTCTTCCGGCGGCTGAAGGAAATGGGCGTGGAGCGCCTGGGGCAGATCAACGAGGCCATGGTCCCCCTGCGGCGGCAGGGCGTCGCCCGCCGCCAGCCCAAGCACATCATCATTCTGGTGAAGGAGCAGCGGGGCATCCGCAACCTCTATGAGCTGATCTCCCGGGCCCATCTGGAGCATTTCAAGAAGTTCCCCATCATTCCGAAAAGCCTGCTGACAAAGCTGCGGGGCGGGCTCATCATCGGCTCCGCCTGCGAGGCGGGAGAGATCTTCCAGGCGGTGGTGGACGGCAAGAGCATGCGGGAGCTCAAGCGCCTGGGCGAATTCTATGACTTCCTGGAAATTCAGCCCATCTGCAACAACGCCTTTCTGGTGCGCAGCGGCAAGGCCCGGGACGATGAGCAGCTGCGGGACTTCAACCGCCGGGTGGTGGAGCTGGCGGACGAGCTGGGGAAGCCCGTGGTCGCCACCGGGGACGTGCATTTCCTGGAGCCCGAGCATGAGATTTTCCGCCGCATCCTCCTGTCCAACAAGTATTCGGACGCGGATAACCCCCTGCCCCTCTATTTCAAGACCACGGACGAGATGCTGGAGGAGTTTTCCTACCTGGGGGACCGGGCCTATGAGGTGGTGGTGGAAAACCCCAACCGCATCGCGGACTCCATCGACGAGGTGGCCCCCCTGCCCACGGGCCTTTTCCCGCCCAAGATCGAGAACTCCGCCGAGGAGCTGCAGAGCCTCGTCAACACGAAGCTCCACGCCCTCTACGGCGAGAATCCCCCCGAGCTCATCACCAAGCGCCTGGAAACGGAGCTGAACGGCATCGTGGGCCGGGGCTACGACGTGATTTACATGAGCGCCCAGAAGCTGGTGTCCAAGTCCCTGGCGGCAGGCTATCTGGTGGGCTCCCGGGGCTCTGTGGGCTCCTCCCTGGTGGCCTTCATGTCCGGCATCACGGAGGTGAATTCCCTCCCCGCCCACTACCGCTGCCCCAACTGCAAGCACGTGGACTTCGAGGCCGGGAAGGGCTACGGCTGCGGCGTGGATATGCCGGACGCCGTCTGCCCCGTCTGCGGCACCAAGTACGTGAAGGACGGCTTCGACATTCCCTTCGAGACCTTCCTGGGCTTCGCGGGGGACAAGGTGCCGGATATCGACCTGAACTTCTCCGGCGAGTACCAGGCCCGCGCCCACCGGGACACCATCGAGCTCTTCGGGGAGTCCCACGTTTTCCGGGCCGGGACCATCGGCACCATCGCGGAAAAGACCGCCTACGGCTACGTGAAAAAGTACCTGGAGGAGCGGGGGCTGCATGTTTCCCGGGTGGAGGAGGAGCGGCTGGCCGCGGGCTTCACGGGTGTGAAGCGCACCACGGGCCAGCATCCCGGCGGCCTGGTGGTCATCCCCCAGGACCACGAGATCTATGATTTCTGCCCCGTGCAGCACCCGGCGGACGACCCGGACACGGATATCGTCACCACCCACTTTGAGTATCACAGCATGGAATCCAACCTCCTCAAGCTGGACATGCTGGGCCACGATGACCCCACCATGATCAAATATCTGGAGGAGTACACGGGCGTCGACGCCAAGACCATCCCCCTGGACGACCCGGAGACCATGCGCCTGTTCATCACGCCCGAGGCCCTGGGCATCCCCATGGGGGACCCCATCATCGGCAAGACGGGCTCCATCGCCGTGCCGGAATTCGGCACCAAGTTTACCCGCGAAATGCTCTCCGATACCCAGCCCAAGAAGTTTTCCACCCTGGTGCGGCTCTCGGGCTTCTCCCACGGCACGGACGTGTGGCTGGGCAACGCCAAGGACCTCATCACCTCCGGCACCGCCTCCGTCGACCAGGCCATCGGCTGCCGCGACGATATTATGATCTACCTCATTTCCTGCGGCGTGCCCCCCAAGGATTCCTTCAGCATCATGGAGAAGGTGCGCAAGGGCAAGGGCCTGGCCCCGGAGTACGAGGCCGAAATGCGGGAGCACAACGTCCCCGATTGGTACATCGACTCCTGCAAGAAGATCAAGTACCTTTTCCCCAAGGCCCACGCCGTGGCCTACGTCACCATGGCCGTGCGCATCGCCTGGTTCAAGGTCCACCGGCCCCTGGCCTTCTACTGCGCCTACTTCGGCGTCCGCGCCCCGGCCTTCGACCTGGCGATCATGTCCGCCGGGCCCGAGCGGGTGCGCCAGAAGATCCGGGAGATCGAGGCCCTGCCCGACGCCAAGCAGGCGGAGAAGGACCTGCTCACCGCCCTGGAGGTGGTGTATGAAATGAACCTGCGGGGCTTTGAGTTCGCCCCTGTGGACCTCTACCGCAGCGACGCGGTGAAGTTCAAGATGGAGGGCAACCGCCTCATCCCGCCCTTCACGGCCATCACCGGCCTGGGCGAGGCGGCGGCCCAGGATATTGTGGACCATCGGGACAAGCCCTTCCTTTCCGTGGAGGAGTTCGCCGCCGCCTGCACCAAGGTCTCCAAGGCTCACATCGATCAGCTCCGGGACGCCGGCGCCTTCGGCGATATCCCCGAGACCGCGCAGATGTCACTGTTTTGAGAGAGTGCATAGTGTATAGTGCATAGTGCTTAGTATGGGCTGTTGTGTGATATTTGATTGACAAACGCATAGAATAGTGATACGATAGCAATGAAAGGAGGACTGCTGTATGGCTATGACTACCATCACCGCTCGTGTGGAGGAAGAGGACAAGGCGGGCTTTGACGCCTTCTGCTCTGCTGTGGGGCTCAATACCTCCGCAGCCATCAATATGTTTGTAAAGGCTGTGCTGCGGGAAAACCGCATTCCCTTTGACATTGCGGCGGACCCCTTCTACAGCGCCGTCAACCAGCAGCATCTGCGCCGTTCCGTCCAACAGCTTCGGGCGGGAAAGGGCACAGCCCACGCTTTGATCGAGGACGAGGATGAGTGAGATCATTTGGTCCGATGAGGCTTGGGAGGATTATCTGTACTGGCAGACCCAGGACAAGAAGACCCTGAAACGCATCAACGCGCTGATCAAGGACATTGCGCGCGGCGGGGTGCTGGAAGGGCTGGGCAAGCCGGAGGCCTTGACCGGCGACCTTCGGGGAGAGTACAGCCGCCGAATCGACGAGAGAAACCGCCTGGTCTATCACATGGAGGACGGAAGAATCTATATCGCCGCCTGCCGGACACACTACGGAGAATAAACCATGCCGCTCCATTCGTTTTACACGGATGGGGCGGTATTTTTGCCCGGAGCATTGATTTCCACAGACGAGTGACTTATAATGAAAGAGTTAATGGTTTTTGAATTTAAGGGAACAGGGCGGTGGGCCCTGTTGCCTGATTATTACGAAAGGACGTGTATCCCATGGCAGTATTCGAGTTCAGCTTCTTTTCCACCAGCCTGCACCGCAGTACGGAGGTGACTGCCGTGATCCCGGCGGAGGGGCCCATCTTCCCCGGTCAGCCGCCCCTTTCCAATGAGCCCTATCCCATGCTGATCCTGCTGCACGGCTATTCCGGCACCCACTCCGACTGGCTGCGGGGCAGCAGCATTGAGCAGCTGGCCCTGGCCCACCGCCTCGCCGTCTTCTGCCCCTCCGGGGAGAACAGCTTCTACCTTGATGACGTGAAGCGGGACGCCCTCTATGAGCAGTTCATCACGAAGGAGCTGCCGGACTTTGCCCGCCGGGTCTTCAACGTTTCCCAAAAGCGGGAGGACTGCTATATCGGCGGCCTCTCCATGGGCGGCTACGGGGCCATCCGCAACGGCTTCAAGCATCCGGAGACCTTCAGCGCCATCCTGGCCTTCTCCTCCGCCCTCATTACGGACGGCATTTCCCATATGCCCGATGAGCCCCAGCCCATGCCCGAGGGACAGGGCGGCGGCGCCATGGGCATGTCCCCCTATTACTTCATCCACACCTTCGGCAAGCCCGGCGCCCTTGTGGGCAGCGACGCGGACCCCAAGGCCCTGGCGAAGAAGCTGGTGGACTCCGGCGCTCCGCGGCCCCGGCTCTATATGGCCTGCGGCTCCGAGGACTTCCTCATCGAGCCCAACCGGGACCTGCACAGGTATCTGGAGAGCATCGGCTACGCGCACAGCTACACCGAGGGCCACGGCATCCACAGCTGGGAGTATTGGCAGGAGCATATCACCAAGTCCCTGGACTGGCTGAAAACGACGGAGGCGTAAGGAGATCATATGAGCTACGACGCTTTATTTACCCCGCTGCGGATCGGCGGGGTCACCATCAAAAACCGTATTATCCTCTGCGCCATGGGGGGCACGAACCCCCTGGGCTTCGACGGGCGCTTTGAGCCCGCCAAGCGGGACTATTACCTGGCCCGGGCCAAGGCCAACGTGGGGCTGATGATCCCCGGCGTCATCGGCCTGGGGAGCCGGGGCAACTGGCTCTATGAGAAGGAGGAGCTCTTCCTGGGCCCCGTGAAGGAGCTGATGGACGAGCTGCACGCCTACGGCAGCAAATTCTTCCTCCAGCTGGGGGCGGGCTTCGGCCGCTCCATGATGGTCTTCACGGGCATGGAGCTGCCCGAGGCCGCCTTGAAGCAGACCATGGTGGCCCCCTCCGACGGGCTGCCCAACGTCTGGAAGCCCGAGGTGAAGCACCGGGGGCTGACCGTGGAGGAAATTCACGAGATCGTGGAGGCCTATGGCAAGACCGCCGCCCTCTGCAAGCGGGCGGGCATCGACGGGGTGGAGATCCACGCCGTCCACGAGGGCTACCTGCTGGATCAGTTCGCCATGGCGAACATGAACCACCGCACCGACGAGTACGGCGGCAGCCTGGAAAACCGCCTGCGCTTCGCCTGTGAGTGCATCCGCTCCATCAAGGCGGCCTGCGGGGAGGATTACCCCGTTTCCGTCCGCTACAGCGTCGCCAGCAAGATCCGCGGCTTCAACCAGGGGGCCCTGCCCGGGGAAAATTACGTGGAGTTCGGCCGCTCCCTGGAGGAGAGCCCCGCGGCGGCCCGGCTGCTGGAGGCGGCGGGGGCCGACCTTTTGAACGCGGACAACGGCTCCTACGATTCCTGGTACTGGGCCCATCCCCCGGTGTATATGCCCATGTCCTGCAATCTGCCCGAGGTCAGCTATTTAAAGAATTTCGTGAAGATCCCCGTGGCCTGCGCGGGCCGCATGCACGACCCCGCCGTGGCCGCCAAGGCCGTGGCGGAGGGGGCCATCGACGCCGTGGGCGTGGCCCGGCAGCTCCTCTGCGACCCGGACTGGTGCGACGAGATCCGCGAGGGCCGGGAGGAGGACGTGCGCCCCTGCATCGCCTGTCACAACGGCTGCTTCGCCGTCAGCCACTACAAGGGCAACTCCTGCACCTTCGCCAGCATGGGCGAGTGCGCCCTGAATCCCCAGACCTTCCATGAGAAGGAGCGGGCCATTGTTCCCGTGACGGCGCCGAAGAAGGTCGCCGTGATCGGCGGCGGCATTGCGGGCATGGAGGCGGCCAGGGTCCTGCGGCTGCGGGGCCACGCGGTCACGCTCTACGAAAAAAGCGGGGAGCTGGGCGGCGTCTTCATCGCGGCGGCGGCCCCGGCCTTCAAGGAGCAGGACAAGAAGCTGCTGCGCTGGTACGAGCGGCAGATGGAGAAGCTGGGCGTGGACGTGCGGCTGAACAGCCCCGTGGAGAGCCTGGATACCCTGGAAGCGGACGCCGTCCTCGTCGCCACCGGCTCCGCGGCGCGGAAGCTGCCTATCCCCGGCTTTGACGGGCCCAACGCCGTGGAGGCCATCGACTACCTGCGGGGCCGGAAGGCCGTGGGGGAACGGGTGGCCGTCATCGGCGGCGGCCTCACCGGCTGCGAGATCGCCTATGACCTGGCCCTCAAGGGCAAAAAGCCCGTCATCGTGGAGATGCAGGACGATATTCTGAAGCTCCGGGGCCTCAGCGCCGCCAACTCCAACATGCTGCGGGAGCTGATCCACTATTATAACATCGGCGTGCGGCTGGAGACTGCGCTCAAGGAGATCACCCCGGCGGGCGTGCGTCTCGCGGGCCCGGAGGGGGAGAGCTTCCTGGAGGCCGACAGCGTGATCCTCTCCGTGGGCTATGTGCCCGTCAATCCCTTCCCGTCGGACCCCCGCGTGACCGTCATCGGGGACGCGGCGGGCGTCGGTAATCTCATGACCGTGATCCGTGCCGCCTTCGACGCCGCGCTGGCGATCTGATATACGATGCATAATGCATAATGGGCAAAAACGCCGGGGACGGTTTCTGAAAACCGCCCCCGGCGAATTCATTATGAATTATGCATTATGAATTATGCATTGTTTTCCAAAGCTCCACGGCGTCTTCAATGAGCCGGATGCTGGCCTCGGGGCCGAAAACGCCGCTGTCAATGGCCAGGTTGTAGTATTTGGTGTTGCCCCACTCCCGGCCCGTGAAGTTTTCGTAATAGCGGGCGCGGGCGGCGTCGGTGCGGCGCATTTCGGCGGCGGCCTCCTCGGGGCTGACGCCGTGGCGCTTCGCCAGGTTGGCGGCCCGATAGTCCGGCCGGGCGTGGACGAAAATGCGGAAGCTGTTGGGGTCGTCATACAGAATGTAATCCGAGCAGCGGCCCACGATCACGCAGCAGTCGTTCTCCGCGGCCAGGCGGCGCACCACCTTGGTCTGGGCGGCGAAGAGCCGCTCCAGGGGAGAGAGCCCCTCGCTGTGCATGGCGTAGCCGGAGGTGAGGAAATCATAAACCGCGCCCCGGGCCATGGATTGCTCATGGGCCTCGATGAAGCTCTCGGAAAGGCCGCTTTCCGCCGCCTCCATGGCGATAAGCTGCCGGTCATAGAAGGGCACGCCCAGCTTCTCCGCCAGCAGACGGCCGATCTCATAGCCGTCGGAGCCGAACTCCCGGGAAATGGTGATGATGAGCTTGCCGCTCCGGCTCTCCGCCGGGGGCAGGGCCTCGGCCTTGATGGCCCGCTCCAGCTTGCTCTCCCGGCCCACGAAGGCCAGCAGCCGGGGCTGCATCAGCCGCATCATCCGCTTCATTACAAAGCCCACGGTGAGGGCGGAGACCACCGTGCCCTCCCGCACGCCCGCGAGTCGGTGGAGGAAGACCAGGGAGACAATGGCGGAGACCGCCACCAGGCAGCAGTCGGAGATGATCTTGCAGGTGCCCACGGGCTTGCCCGTCTTTTTGGAGATGGCCAGGGGCAGCCCGTCTCCCGGCGTGGGCAGGATCTGCGGCGCTAAATAGAGCATCACGCCGAAGGCCACCAGGGGCACGCTGACCGCCAGATACAGAAGCCGCAGGGGATAGGCCTCCGGCGCGGGCACGAAAGCAAGGACCTCCGTGGCCAGCGTCACCATAAAGCCGAAGAGGAAGCTGGCCGCGATCTGCAAAAGCATGGTCGGCTTGAAGTCCCGCCGCAGGATGAGGAATTCAACGACGATGTAGGCGCAGTAGGTCAGCGTGGTGCATACGCCCATGGTGAGGCCGCTGATCTGGCTCACCACGTTGGCCAGCCCCGTCACGGGGCTCACCCCCAGGCCGGACTTGACGGAGAACACCACCCCCGCCGCCATAAAGAACAGCCCCAGCAGATACACCAGCAGCCGCTTCGCCCAAAGCAGCGGCTCGATTTTTTTCACCCCGCGCCACCTCCCGCGTTATTCTTCCGTGGGTACAGAGTACAGGAAAGGGAGAAAAATGTCAAGCGGAGGGGGGGAGGACAATGGACAATATGCAATAGTCTATAGTCTATAGTCTGTAGTCTACAGGGGACCTCTAAAAACAATCATTTTAAGAAGACGGTAGCGGGAAGCGTCTCCTGGCTTCCCCCAAGGGGAAGGCAGGGTGCATATCCACCCCAAGTGCAAATAATGATCGTTGCCGGAGTTTTTAGAGATGCCCTACAGGCTATGAGCTACGAGCTACAGGCTATGCCCCGTTTCTGTCATCCTGAGCGGAGCGCAGCGGAGTCGAAGGATCTCCGGGGGATCATGGAACAAAGGAAAGATTCTTCGCTTCGCTCAGAATGACAAAATATCTTTTATCTTTTATCTTTTATCTCTTATCTCTTATCCCTTATCTTTCGTCTTTCCTCTCCTCCCCGGCGGCGCTGCTTTGCGGCTCCACCGTGTAGTGTTACAATTGATGTGAGACTGAGAGAATAGAAAAGAGCGGTTGAGT
>CAMVOG010000020.1 GCA_947169005.1 uncultured Clostridia bacterium
CGGGGCGGGAGACCCCGATATCCACCGGGATCACCTCGGCCCCGGCGGCCCGGGCCATGCAGCAGACGGAGGTGTCCCCGGAGGACATGTTCTCCGTTACGACGGCGGTCACCTCCTGGCCGGTCTGGGTGACGCCCTCGGCCACCACGCCGTTGTCCGCGCACATGACCACCACGGCCCGTTTTTTGATATCTACCCGGGTGCTGCCCCGGATGGCGGCCATGCGGCACACGGCCTCCTCCATCAGCCCCAGGCTGTCCAGCGGCTTGGCGATGCTGTCCCAGCGGGCCTTCGCCGCTTTGTAAGCGTTTTCGTCTGCCGGGCGGATGGCGCCCAGCGCTTCCTCTAAGGTCATTGCTTTCTCTCTCCTTTACCGGGGCGGAAAGCCCCGACATTTCATTATACACCACGCGGTCAAGATTGTCCATTGATTACGGGGGAAAAGGGGATTATAATAGTATTATTCAGGACTCAGTACTCAGGAACAGTACTCAGGGGCAGTACTCAGGAGCAGTACTCAGGAACAGTACTCAGGGACAGGACTCAGGAGGCCCATTATGTATCAGACCATCAATCTTGTCAGTGAAAACCGCTCCCTGGCCCGCTTTGCGGACCCGCAGGCCCTGCGGGACTTTGCCGCCTCCTGCGGGGTGGACGGGCTGGAGGTCATCCGCTGCGGGGAGGACGAGCGGGGCATCGTGACGCCCGACCAGGTCGTGGGCGTCCACCTGGTCTTTTACTCCGACTGGCTGGACTTCTGGCGGGGGGACGAGGCTGCCCTGCGCCGCAAATTCGGCAGCCCCGCCGTGGTGGAGCAGCTCTATTCCTGCCGGGACCGGGAGGGCTATATCGCCCAGTTCCGGGCGGACATGGACTACGCAAAGCGCATGGGGGCCCGCTACGTGGTCTTTCACGTCTCCGACGTGTCCATTGAGGAGGGCTACATCCACCGCTGGGAGCATACGGACAAGGAGGTCATCGACGCCTCCTGCGAGCTGCTGAATCTCCTCACCGACGGGGCGGACTACGACTTTGAGCTGCTGCTGGAAAACCTCTGGTGGCCGGGCTTTCGCTTCACGGACCCGGCGGCGACGGAATACATGCTCTCCCGGGTCCATTACCCCAAAACGGGGATCATGCTGGACACGGGCCACCTGCTGCATACGAACACCGACCTGCGGGACGAGGCGGAGGGTATCGCCTATATCCACCGTTGCCTGGACGCCCACGGCTCCCTGGCGAAGTACGTCCGGGGCTTTCATCTGAATCAGTCCATCACCGGGGCCTATGTGGAAGAGGCGATAAAGCACGTCCCGCCCATCGACCCGGATTATTTCAAGGCCTTTGCGGATTCCTATGAGCATATCCGCCATATCGACAAGCATCAGCCCTTCACGGACCCGGCCATCCGCGGCGTCCTGGAGCGGGTGGCCCCGGCCTACGTCACCCACGAGCTGGGGGCGGGAAGCGACGAGGAGAAGCGGGCGGTCACGCTCCGCCAGCGGGCGGCCATGGGACCGCAATCATAAGGAGGGGCAAGCGATGGCGTCAAGCAGAGAATACATGGATTATATCCTGGAGCAGCTCAGCGGGCTGGAAGGGGTCTCCGCGCGGCCCATGATGGGGGAATATATCCTCTACTGCCAAGGTAAAGCGGTGGGCGGCGTGTATGACGACAGGCTGCTCATCAAGCCCACGGCGGCGGCCCTGGCCCTCATGCCCGGGGCGCCCCGGGAGCTGCCCTATCCCGGCGCGAAGGAGCTGCTGCTGGTGGAACGGGTGGACGACAGGGTTTTTCTCCGCGATCTCCTCCCCGCCGTGGCCGCCGAGCTGCCGGAGCCCAGGAAGAAAAGGTAAGCGCGAACACCGCCCGGGCTTTAAACATTAAACTTTGATCTTTCAACTGACTCCCCGCAAAATACCCGTGCCTCCGCCACAGCGGGCAGAAGCACGGGCCTTTTTGTTTTTTGCGCCGCTCAGCCCCGGAAGGCTTTTGCCGCTTCAATGGTGCGGTCCACATCCTCGTCCGTGTGGCAGGCGCCCAGGAACATGGCCTCGAACTGGGCGGGGGCCAGGTAAATGCCCCGGTCCAGCATGTGGCGGAAATATCGCCCGTAGCGGGCCGTGTCGCTGCGCCTCGCGTCGGCGTAGGTCCTCACGGGCCCTTCGGTGAAGAAAACGCAGAGCAGGGAGCCGATCTGGTTCACGGTGACGCCGGGAATTGCCTCCCGCAGACCCGCCGCCAGCCGGGCGGCCTTCGCCTCTATGCCCTCATACAGGGCGCGGTTCCCCTCCAGCTGCCACAGCATGGCGAGACCCGCCGCCATGGCCACGGGGTTGCCGGAGAGGGTGCCCGCCTGGTAGACGGGCCCCACGGGGGAAACGTGCTCCATCAGCGAGCGGGAGCCGCCGTAGGCCCCCACGGGCATACCGCCGCCGATGATCTTGCCGAAGACGGTGAGATCGGGCCGCACGCCGAAGCGCTCCACCGCCCCGCCGGGGGCCAGGCGGAAGCCGGTGATGACCTCGTCGAAGATGAGCAGGGCCCCGAACTCGTCGCAGAGGGCCCGCAGCCCCTCCAAGAAGCCCGGCTCCGGGGGCACCACGCCCATATTGGCGGCCACGGGCTCCACGATCACGGCGGCCACGGCCCCCGGCTCCGCCTCAAAGCGGGCCCGGACGGAGGCCAGGTCGTTGTACTCCGCCAGGAGCGTGTCCGCCGCGGCCCCGGCGGTGACGCCGCTGCTGTCCGGGGTGCCGTTGGTGAGCAGGCCGGAGCCCGCCTTCACCAGCATCCCGTCGGAATGGCCGTGGTAGCAGCCCGTGAATTTAATGATCTTATCCCGCCCGGTGGCTCCCCGGGCCAGGCGCAGGGCGCTCATGACGGCCTCGGTGCCGCTGTTGACCATGCGCACCATTTCCAGCCCCGGCACCATGCGGCACATGAGCTCGGCCATCTCCACCTCCCGCTCGGTGGCCGCGCCGAAGCTGAGCCCGCCCCGCACGGCCTCCAGCACCGCCGCCTCCACGGCGGGGTCCCGGTGGCCCAGCAGCATGGGGCCCCAGGAGCCCACGTAGTCCAGATAGGTCTTCCCGTCCGCGTCCGTCATGAATTCCCTTTCGGCGGAGGCGATGAAGCGGGGCGCGCCGCCCACGGCGTTGAAGGCCCGGACGGGGCTGTTGACGCCGCCGGGCAGGACCTTTTTCGCCCGCTCAAAAAGCGCTTCGGATTTTCCCATTTCCTCTCCTCCTCAGCCGATGTCGCCGCGCCGAATGGCCCCGGCGAGCTCTTTGGCGTAATAGGTGATAAGCATATCCGCCCCCGCCCGGTAGACGGAGAGGGCGCTTTCGCACATAATCTTATACTCGTCCACCAGTCCGGCGGCGGCCGCCGCCTTGATCATGGCGTATTCGCCGCTGACGGAGTAGGCGCAGAGGGGCAGGGTGGTCTGCTCCCGCACGGCCCGCACCACATCCAGATAGGTCATGGCGGGCTTCACCATGAGGATATCGGCCCCCTCGTCCTCGTCCAGGGCCGCCTCCCGCAGGGCCTCCCGCACGTTATGGGGGTCCATCTGATAGCTTTTCCGGTCTCCGAAGGAGGGGGCGGAGCCCGCCGCGTCCCGGAAGGGGCCGTAGAAGGCGGAGGCGTACTTCACGGAATAGGCCATAATGGGCAGGCGCTCGTAGCCCGCCCCGTCCAGGGCGGAGCGCATGGAGCCGATGCGCCCGTCCATCATGTCCGAGGGGGCCACCATGTCGGCCCCGGCCCCGGCGTGGGATACGGCGATGCGGTCCAGGTAAGTCAGGGTCTCGTCGTTGTCCACGTAGTCCCCGTGGAGGATGCCGCAGTGCCCGTGGTCGGTGTATTCGCACATGCAGATATCGGTGATCAGGTAGATGCTCTTGCCGTACTTCTCCCGGATCGCCCGGAGCCCCTGCTGGACGATGCCGTTTTCGTCATAGGCGTCGGACCCCACGGCGTCCTTGTGGGCGGGCAGGCCGAAGAGCAGCAGCTTCGTGACCCCGGCCTCCAGGGCCGCGTCCACGGCCCGGCCAAGCTGGTCCACGCTGTAGTGATACTGCCCCGGCAGGGAGGGGATCTCCTCAAAAATGCCCTCTCCGGCCCGGATGAACACGGGCCAGATCAGCGTATCGGCGGACAGGCGGGTCTCCCGGGCCAGGGAGCGGATAAAGGCGTCCTGCCGCAGTCTTCTTCCTCTGTAGATCATGCTCAACGCTCCAATCTCTCGGTATTCAGTCGAAGTAAGGTCTCCGCCATGCCGTCCAGGGTGGCTTCGGCGGAAACGAAGGTTTCCAGCCCGGCGGCGCGGGCGGCCCCGGCCGTGCTCTCCCCGATGCAGAGGGCCTTCAGCCCGGCGGGGATCTCCTTGCCGCCCTCCTTGCAGGCGGCGGCGAAGCGCTCCACACAGCTGGGGCTGGTGAAGCAGACCCAGGCGAAGGGGGCGGGGTCCAGGCGCTCCATGGGCAGGGGCGCGGTCTCATAGATGAAGAGCTCCTCGGCCTCCACCCCGGCGGCCCGCAGCTTTTCCGGCAGCTCCGGCAGGGCCTTTCGGGGCCGGGCCAGCAGGACCCGCGCTCCGGCCTTCACGCCGGAGGCCAGGATGGCCTCGGCCATGGCCGCCCCGGAATAGGAGCTGGGCACCAGGTCCGCGGCGATGCCGTAGCCCCGCAGGGCCTCGGCGGTGGCCCGCCCCACGGCGGCCACCCGCAGGCCGTTCAGCGCCCGGGCGTCCTTCCCGGCGGCGAAGAGGCCCTCGAAGAAGAAGCGCACCCCGGCGGCGGAGCTGAAAGCAATCAGTGCATAGC
This sequence comes from uncultured Clostridia bacterium, assembly GCA_947169005.1. GTDB lineage: Bacteria > Bacillota > Clostridia > Oscillospirales > Oscillospiraceae > RGIG6375. Next base: position 4,831 of record CAMVOG010000020.1, read on the forward strand.
GGTCAAGCGCCGGCAGGGCGAAGGGGAGGGGCCGGGGCTCGATGGCGGGCAGGGCCGTCACGTCCGCGCCCCAGGCGTCCAGCCGTGCCTTCAGCCGGGAGGCGCTGCCCGCCGTGGAGGTCAGCAGCACCTTGAGCCCGTGGAGGGGCAGGGCGTCAAACCAGTCGAAGCGCTCGGAGAGGGTGCAGACCCGGCCCACGATGATGAGGGCGGGGGAGATCACCCCATTGTCCCGCACGCAGTCCACCAGGTCCCGCAGGGGCGCGGTGAACTTCCGCTGATCGGGGCGGGTGCCGTTTTCCACCACGGCGCAGGGCATTGCCGGGTCCATGCCGTGGGAGAGCAGGCCCTCCGCGATCTCGGCGCAGTTGCCGATGCTCATGAGGAAGACCAGGGTCCCGTCCAGGCGGATCAGCGCCTCGTAGTCCAGGTCCAGGGCCCCGTCCTTCTTCTTGTGGCCTGTGATGAAATGCACCGAGGAGCAGTAGTCCCGGTGGGTCACGGGGATGCCGGCGTAGGCCGTGGCCGCGATGGGGGAGGGCACGCCGGGGACCACCTCAAAGGGTACGCCGTGGGCGAACAGGGGCTCCAGCTCCTCGCCGCCCCGCCCGAAAAGGAAGCAGTCGCCGCCCTTGAGCCGCACGACCCGCTTGCCCTCCAGGGCCTTGTCCAGCAGGATTTGACTGATCTGTTCCTGGGGCACGGGGTGGTTCCCCGCATGCTTGCCCACATTGATGAGCTCCGCGGACCGGGGCATCATGGCCAGGATCTCCCGGCCCACCAGCCGGTCATAGACCACCACCTCCGCCGAGGCCAGGACCTCGGCCCCCTTGCGGGTGAGCAGGCCTGGGTCCCCGGGGCCCGCGCCGATCAAATAAACCTTACCCGTCATGCGTCCGTTCCTCCGTTTTTGATCTTCTCCGCCAGCCGCGTCCCCAGGCGCTCCGCCTCGGCGGCGGGCCCCTCAAGGGCGGCGAAAAGGGGCTCCTCCGCCCCCTCGGGCAGATAGAGGCCCTTGAGCCGCAGCCGCTCTCCCGTCAGCACCCCGTGGGCGGAGGTGGGGGCGGTGCAGCCCCCGTCCAGGGCCCGCACGAAGGCCCGCTCCGCCAGGGAGACGGCCCAGGTATCGGGGTCGTGGACCCCCCGCAGCAGCTCCCGGTCAAAGTCCGCCCGGGCCTGCAGGGCCAGGATGCCCTGGCAGGCGGCGGGCAAAATTTCCTCCACGGCAAAGAGGCGGCTGACCCGCTCCGAAAGCCCCAGGCGCTTGAGGCCCGCGTGGGCCAGCACCAGGGCGGCGAAATCGCCCCGGTCCAGCTTATCCAGCCGGGTGAGCACGTTGCCCCGCACGCCCTCCACCCGCATGTGGGGAAAGAGCGTCTTTAATTGCAGGGCCCGGCGCCTGGAGGAGCAGCCCAGGGGCTTTTCCGGGTCCAGGCCCGCCGCCCCACGGGGCAGCACCAGGGCGTCCCGCTCATCCTCCCGGCTCGTGACGCCCACGATGGGGATGCGCGCGTCCACCTGCATGGGCACGTCCTTGAAGCTGTGGACCAGCAGGTCCACCTCCCCGGCGGCCAGGGCCAGCTCCAGCTCCTTGGTGAAGAGGCCCTTGCCCCCCACCAGCTCCAGGGGCCGGTCCAATATCTTGTCGCCGCTGGTCTTGTAGGTCTTGATCTCGAAGCGCCAGTCGGGCAGGGCGGCGGCCAGCAGGTCCCGCACCAGCTCCGCCTGGACCACGGCCAGCCGGCTCTCCCGGCTGCCGATGCGCAGAATTTTCATCCTTTCAGCATCTCCCTTATGCGCTTGGCGGTCTGGGCCGCCGCGTGATGCGAGCCCCCGTCCCCGCAGAGACCGATGACGGTCTGCCCGTCCTCCACGATGCCGGGGAAATAGAAGCCGCACTCGTCCTTTTTGTCCGCCACGCTGACTAAAATGCCCTTGTGCCGGGCCAGGGAGGCCACGTGGTGATTCACGTCCCTTTGGTCCGTGGCGGCCACCACCAGGAAGGCGTCCTCCAAATCTCCGTCCTCAAAGGGGCGGCGCTTCAGGGTCACGCGGCCCCTCTCCGCCAGCCGTTCCAGCTCGGCGGAGACCTCCGGGGCCACCACCGTGAGGGTGAAGCGGAATTTCGCCAGGCTCAGGGCCCGGCGGGTGGCGATGCGTCCGCCGCCCACCACCAGGACCGTCTTCCCGGCGGAGTCGATAAAGAGCGGAAAATGGCTGTGGCGGGGCTCCGCCTCCGCCTGCTCCCGGCCCGCCAGCCAGTCCGTCAGATCGGCCCAGGCCGCCTCGATGGTGGGGCGTACCTGCTCCAGGGCCGCGCCCCGGTCCGCCTCCCGGCTGGCCGCGTCGGCCACCTGGTCCACGTCCAGAAGCGTCACGCCGGGAAGCTCCCTGGGCATGGCCAGGTCCAGGAAAAGGCGGGGCAGGGGGGAGACCTCCGCCAGCGCCGCCGCCGTGACGGTGTAGTGGGGGCTCGCCGTGGCGGAGACCACCGCCTGGCAGCCCGCCATGGCCCCGTAGCGCTCGGCGTAGTCCACGGCCTTCACGCCCCGGGGCAGCTCCACGGACCCGTGGCGGTACTGCCGCAGGGTCATGGTCACGTCCAGGCCCGCCTCGGCCAGGGCGGAGGCCGCGGCGCGGCCCACCTCGCCGTTGCCGATCACCAGCACCTGCCGCACGCCGGGGCAGGAGAGCGCCACGTCCTTTGCGGCCAGGGCGGCGGACACGTCCCCGTGGGAAAAGCGCGTCTCGGTCTTCACCCGCTTGGCGGCGGTGACGGCCTCCCGGAAGAAGACCTCCAAAATGGCGTCCGCCGTGCCCGCCTGCCGGGCCTGGACCAGGGCGTTCTTCACCTGGGTCAGGATCTGGTCCTCGGCAAAGAGGCGGCTTTTCAGCCCCGCCGCCAGGGCCGCCAGGTGGCCGAAGGCCTCCCGGCCCGCGTATGTATAGGCGCCCTCCGGCTCCGCCTCAAAGAGGGAGAAGGGGCGGACCTCCGCCCCCTCCTCCAGGGAGAGGCAGAGCTCCGTGCGGTTGCAGGTGGAGAGCAGCACGGCCCCCAGCACCCCCGGCGTGCGGGCGGCCCGGGCCAGCAGCTCCTGCTGGGCCGGGCGGGAAAGGGCGAAGCGCTCCCGCTCCGCCACGGAAGCGGCACTGTGATCGATGCCGCTCAGAATGACGTTCAAATCGGCTACTTCCTTTCGGAGTTTTTCAGTACTCAGGACTCAGTACTTAGGACTCAGTACTGAGTATTGCTTACTCCAGCGCCGCTTTCGCACGCTGGACGTACAGGGCGCGGATGCCTTCGTATTCGCCCAAACCGCGGAGCAGGCAGCGGGTCTTGATGCCCTCGGCGCGGAAGCGCTCCGCCCAGTCCCCGGCCATGTCGTTTTTGGCGTGGTCCCCGGCCACCAGCATCAGCGGGGTCAGCAGGGCCTTCCTGTAGCCCGCCCGCTTCACGGCGGCGACCACGGTGTCCAGGTCCGGCCAGGCCTCCACGGTGCCGATGAAGATATCGGGGGCGACCTTCTCCCGGGCGTAGTAGGCGGCGGCGGAGTAGAGCAGGTTGCAGTTATGCTCCGAGCCGTGGCCCATGAGGACCAGGGCCTCCCCCTCCTGCCGCTCAACGGCGGCGGAAAGGGCGGAAAGCACCCCGTCCACGTCCTCCAAAGAGCGCATGAGGGGCCCCGCGACCCGCAGGGCGGTGAAGCCCTCGGCCTCGGCCAGGAAGCCCAGCAGCTTTTCATATTCCTCGCCGGGGATCAGGTGCGTGGGCAGCACCAGCAGGTCCTCCACGCCCTCGGCCCGCAGCGCGGCCAGCGCGCCGGGCACGTCAAAAATCTCCGTGCCCTCCTTTGCCAGCTTCCGGCGGATCATGCCGCTGGTGAAGGCCCGGGCCGGGACCCGGTCCGGAAAAGCGGCGGCGGCCTCCCGCTCCACCGCGGCGATGGCGGCCTCCAGCGCGTCCCGGTGCGAGGTGCCGAAGCTGACGATCAGCAAGCCTTTTTTGTTCATGACGTATGCCTCCCTATACAATTTATTAATGAGGACAGGGCGGCACAAAAAAGCCCATTCCGAAGCGGAACGGGCGACAGAAAGCGATCGCCCTGCCCATAGACCGTGAGCAGCGTGCCCGTCCGACCTCGGCGACCTGACTCGCGGGGTAAGCTCCCCGCATACAGTGGCGGTACCGTGCGGGCCTCTCACCCGCTTCTCCGATGGGCCCGGGGGGACCCGTGGCCGGACGAATTTTTACGTTTATATCATACAGGGAATGAGCAAGGAAGTCAAGGGGGAGTTCGGGGGGACAGGCAGCAGGGCTCAGGGAACAGGGGACGGGGGACAAGGGAACGGGGAACAGGGGACAGGGAACAGGGGAGCAGGGAACAAGGAGCAGGGAACAGGGGGACGGGGGACAGGAGAGCAAGTCAGAAAAGGGGAGGAACGGTTTTACCTCGTTCCTCCTCCAAGCACGCTGTTCGGGCTATCCCCCAGGCACGGATTCAATCGTCATCTTCCTCATCATCATTTTGCCAGGAAGAAATAATATGCATTTCGCCGCTGTTCATATCCATTGCCATGTGATCCCCGAATCTACTCATCAGGTTTCCCTCTGAATCCATCGCCATGTTATCAGAGAGTGAAAAGATGAAATCATCGTCTTCATAATCGAAAAGCATCTTACCCATTGATATCTGCCTCCTCACAATTCTTGTTCTATATTGCAAATCCTCTGATAAAGGGAATTGATTTTTTTTATATCGTCTTCCCAGCCGCTTTCACCCGGGCTGCCTGTCACGCGGACAATATTGGTTGAAAGGAGAAAATTCTCGGGGATAGAAAGAAATCGAAAACAAACGAGGTCTCCGTTCTCTCTAAAACTCAACTCACCAAGCGCGTCGTGTATCCGTTGTTCTTTGCTTTGGGGGTATGCTTCGCGGTATAATGAATCAGCGGCCTGCAGTATCAGAGATTTCAGCCTCTCAAGCACTTTCTGATTGTGGTCGAGAGCTCTGTCGATCGCAAGCTGAACATTCGTGTTGCCGTTTTTGAGCATTTTTTCAATCAGCTTGCCAAGGTACGGATATACGAGGAAGTAATCCTCTTTCCATGGACTCTTAAAGCCCATTTCTTCCGTGAAATAGCCTATTACCTCTTTTCCGCCCTCTGCCGCAGCGGACAGCAGCGCCTCATCGTAACTTTTGTCAAAATCCGTTGTATGGAGAGAAACATAATCGCAGCGGTACATGTCCGGTATTTCCCTTGCGCGAAGCTCCTGAAGCGCTTCCAGATCCTTGTGTCGGATCGCCAGGGTCACCAGTTTCCGGCGCAGTTCATCCTTTTCCCTCATTATATACGTGAGTTGATCCATAAGCTCCGGCCTTCTGCGCTCAATTTTAGTTCCCGCGCCAAAGCCCCAGGAATGGTCAGCTGTAGAATCATCCACAAACCATATATATTTGTTATCCATCAAGTATTTGAGGAAATCGTAGTTCTCATAATCCAAAGCGTAGTCCAGGACGGTTTTGCCGTATTCATCTGTATTCAGAATCAGTTTATCTTCTCGGTTTATGTAAACTTCCCAAAGGTCTTTATCCTTGCTGCAGGCAATGCCGCTGTTTGTGATGCGATTGCTTGACGGAACGATCGTCTTCCCCGCGCTGATGATTTCGTCAGCGGAAACATCCAGCAAAAAAGAGAAGAACGGTAAATCATCTATCTGAATTCCCTTTGCCCCATTCAGAATTTGAGAGAGCTTGTTCGCCATTTTCTGTACGTCTTCATTTTCTGCCGTTCCATCACGCAGCTTTAAATACGCAACGCAAAACTGCCGTTCACTTTTGTATTTTTGCCCTATTCGACTTCTCAGATATGCGCCGATTTCCTTGTTTGTTACTCGCGTTATCATTTTGATCCCTCCTGAAAAGACTATATCACACCGTAAGCATGCTGTATATCCCTTGTTTTGCATACGAGAAAAACGAACTGAGCAAATAGCATATGCTTTTTGCATATATCGGCTTGATATTCTCCATAAAGCAGGGCGGCTCATCTTGAAAGAAGAGGTGTTATCTCAGAAAAAACGCGTGCAATTATGCCTGTGACCTGCGGCGACAAAACCGCGGGCCGGGGAGCGATTGCCCCCCGGCCCTTTGCGTTTACGCCTCGTCGCGGCCTGCCTCCCGCTCACGGAAGAGCAGGGAGATGCACCAGATGCCCGCCAGGCCCACCAGCGTGAAGATCACGCGGGATACCGTGTTGGTCCCGCCGCAGAGAAAGCTGACGGCGTCGAAATTGAAAATGCCGATGCTTCCCCAGTTGAGCGCGCCGATAATGGAGAGGATCAGCGCGATCCGGTCTATAATCATCCAACAGACTTCCTTTCATCGCGTCCTCGGGCCTATTGTGCCCCGCAGCGCGGAAAGCATACGCGGCGCGGCAATGGGAAATTTTTTTCGTTCATGGCTTTAAAAGCGGAAAGGATTATTGTATAATAAAATCCCCATGCGCCGCAGGGCGCCCCACGACGCATGAAGGTTTACAGCGCATGGGGATTTTTTGCGCATCCGTTCCGGTTGCCCCGTCAGGGGCGAGGAACGGGCGCTTGAATCAATTATTACTGTGGAAGCGCAGCTTTCACAGTAATAAATCACGGGCGCGAGCCCGACATCCGAAAAGGAGAAGAACATGAACAGGCAGCATGAAATTTTAAAGCTTCTGGAGGACGACTGCCGCTGCAGCCCCGCGGAGATCGCCGCGATGCTGGGCGAGGAGGAGGCCGCCGTTTCCGAGGCCGTGCAGAATATGGAGAAGGAGAATCTGATCCTGGGCTACAAGGCCATGGTGGACTGGGACCGGACCGGGGAGGAGATCGTCACCGCCCTCATCGAGGTGAAGGTGACGCCCCAGCGGGGGGACGGCTTCGAGCATATCGCCGAGCGCATCTATCAGTTCGACGAGGTGGAGAGCCTCTATCTGATGAGCGGGGCCTATGACTTCACGGTGATCATCACGGGCCGCACGCTGAAGGAGGTCGCCAACTTTGTTTCCGTCCGCCTGTCCACCATCGACGGCGTGATCGGCACCTCCACCCACTTCATTCTGAAAAAATATAAGGAAAAGCACACCGTCTTCGAGGCGAAGCCCGTTCAGGAAGAAAGGATGACCTTCTGTTGATCGACTTTGACAATATCCTTTCCCCCAGGGTCAAGAGCCTGCGTCCTTCGGGCATCCGCAAGTTCTTCGACCTCCTGGAGACCATGTCCGACGCCATCTCCCTGGGCATCGGCGAGCCGGACTTCACCACGCCCTGGCACATCCGGGACGCGGGCATCTACTCCCTGGAAAAGGGCTTTACGAAATACACCCCCAACGCGGGCATGATGGCCCTGCGCACGGAGATCGCCCGCTATATGCAGCGGCGCTTCGACCTGGTCTACGACCCCGCCAGCCAGATCATCGTGACGGTGGGCGGCTCCGAGGGCATCGACCTGGCCCTGCGGGTGCTGCTGGAGCCGGGGGACGAGGTCATCATCCCCAGCCCCTCCTTCGTCTGCTATGAGCCCTTGACCGTTATGGCCGGGGGCACCCCCGTCCTGGTGGAAACGAAGGCGGAGGACGATTTCAAGCTGACGGCGGAGCAGCTCCGCGCCGCTCTGTCGCCCCGCACCAAGGCCCTGGTGCTGCCCTATCCCTGCAACCCCACCGGCGGCATCATGGAGCGGGCGGACCTGGAGGCCCTGGCAGAGGTCCTGCGGGACACGAACGTGGTCGTGATCTCCGACGAGATCTACGCGGAGCTGACCTATGACGGGCGCCACGTTTCTCCCGCCAACCTGCCGGAGCTCTATGACCGCACCATCGTGGTGAACGGCTTCTCCAAGGCCTACGCCATGACGGGCTGGCGCATGGGCTACCTCTGCGCGCCCCCCGCCGCCATCAAGCAGCTTGTGAAGCTGCACCAGTTCGGCATCATGTCCGCCCCCACCACCAGCCAGTACGCGGCCATCGAGGCCATGCGGAACGGGGACAGGGACATCGAGGCCATGCGCGCCGATTACGACCACCGCCGCCGCTTCCTGGTCCACGGCCTGCGGGAGGCGGGGCTGGACTGCTACGAGCCTCACGGCGCCTTCTACGTTTTCCCCTCCATCCGGAGCACGGGCCTGACCAGCGAGGAATTCTGCGAAAAGTTCCTGCTGGCCGAGCGGGTGGCTGCCATCCCCGGCACGGCCTTCGGCCCCGGGGGCGAGGGCTTCGTGCGCATGTGCTACGCCGCCTCCATGGAGGACCTTACCGAGGCCCTGCGGCGGCTGAGCCGTTTCCTGGACACGCTGAAATAAGGAGGAGAGCACTATGTCGATCTTTCATCCCGGCGACAGGACGCTGACGGATCTGGCCGCCTCCCTGGCGGGCTTCAAGGCCGGGGACAGGGTGCTGGACCTGGGCTGCGGCGACGGGGACACCCTGCGCTACCTGCGGGAGACCTACGGTGTGGAGCCCTACGGCTGCGATACGGACAGGGCCATGGTGGCCCGGGCGCTGGAGAAGGACCCCAGCCTGAACGTCCGCCACACGGAGGGCATCGAGCTGGACTACGCCTCCAACTTCTTCGACGGGGCCATCATGGAATGCTCCTTCTCCCTCATGCGCCGCCATGACGAGCTGCTGCACGAGCTGTACTGCGTGCTGAAGCCCGGGGCGCGGCTGGCCATCGGCGACCTTTACTGCATCAACCCGGACCCCATCCGGGCGGCGCAGGCCTACATCGGGGCCAGGGCCATTCTGAACCGCCCCCGCCAGGAGAAGGACTGCGAGGATTCCGCCCAGTACCCCTCTCCCTACATCCTGGACGGGGCCTTTTTGCAGGATAAGCTCATCAAGGCCGTGCAGGACGTGGGCTTTGAGCTGACGGCCTTCAAGGACCAGACCCCCGCCCTCCGGGACTTTTACGCCCAGGCCCTCATGGATTACGGCTCCCTGGAGGCCTTCTGGGCCGCAGAGCTGCCCGCGGGCAGCGAGCCCTGCAACTTCTGCCGGGTGAAGCCCACCAAGGACGTGGGCTATTTCCTCATGGTGCTGGAGAAGAAAAAGGCATGAGCCGCCCGACCTTGGACGGCTGGATGAGCCGCAAGCTCGGCGCGCCCTTTACCCGGGCCTCCCTGGAGGCTTATCAGCTCCGGGCCCTGAACGAGACCCTGGCCTGGGCCCGGACCCACGCCGCGTATTACCGCGACAGGCTCCCGCAAGGGGGCCTGCGGACGCTTTCGGAGCTTGCGGCCCTGCCCTTCACCACGCCGGAAGCCCTCTACGCCGCCCCCTACGACTTTCTCTGCGTCAGTCCCCGGGAGGTGGAGCGGATCGTTACCGTGGAGACCAGCGGCAGCGCCGGGGAGAAGAAGCGCCTCTTCTTTACCCGGGACGATCTGGAGCTCTGCGTGGACTTCTTCGACTTCGGCATGCGCCTCATGGTGGACGGGACGGACAAGGTGGGCATTCTCTTCCCCGCCTCCACTCCCGCCTCGGTGGGGGACCAGCTCGCCAAGGGCCTTGCCCGGGCCGGGGTCCCCTCCCTGCCCCTCTTCCCGCTGATCGGGGAGCTGCCCCGCCTGGCGGAGACCATCCGGCGGGAGGGCGTCACCTTCCTGGCGGGCTTTCCCACGCTGCTGACGGCCCTGGCGGAGGCTGCGCCGGAGCTGCCCATCCGGGGCGTGCTGCTGAGCGCGGACTACGTGTCCCCCGCCTGCCGGGAGACGCTGCGAAAAGCCTGGGGCGCGGAGCTCTTCGAGCATTACGGCATGACGGAAACGGGGCTGGGCGGCGCGGTGAGCTGCGAGGCGCACCGGGGCTATCATCCCCGGGAGGCGGACCTGCTCTTTGAGATCGTGGACCCCGCCACGGGCCGCCCCCTGCCCCCCGGCGAGCGGGGCGAGCTGGTTTTCACCACCCTTACCCGGGAGGCCATGCCCCTCATCCGCTACCGCACGGGGGATTTCTCCCGCATCCTCCCCGGGCCCTGCCCCTGCGGGACGGGGCTGCTCACCCTGGACTGGGTGGGAGACAGGGGGGTGAGGAAGCGGATCCCCGGGGCAGGCAAAGATAAAAGATAAAAGATATTTTTCTAAGACGGAAACGGAGGCGGACGTGGGCATTTTGATCTGTGGGCTGAACGGCGCGGGGAAAAGCACCGTCGGCAGGGCGCTGGCGGCGCGGCTGGGCTGGCGCTTCCTGGACAACGAGGATCTGTATTTCCCCAAGACGGACGGCGATTACGTCTTTTCCCATCCTCGCGGCAAGGATGAGGTCATTCGGCTTTTGGAGGAAAAGACAGAAAAGGACAGCCGCTTCGTCTTTGCTGCCGTGCGGGGCGATTACGGCGAAAAGCTCCCGGCCTCCCTGGACTGCGCGATTTTGGTGGAGGTCCCCCGCGAGGCGCGGCTGGCGCGGGTGCGGGCCCGGTCCGCCGAGAAATTCGGCAGGCGCATCGAGGCCGGCGGCGACCTGGAGGAGCGGGAGAACGCCTGGTTCGCCCAGGTGGAGCGCCGCCCGGAGGACTACGTGACGGGTTGGCTGGAAAAGCTCTCCTGCCCGGTCATCCGCATCGACGGGACCCTGCCCGTGGAGGTAAACGTGGAATACCTCCTGAAAAGGATAGCTCCGGCAGAGGAATGAAAGCGCCCCGGATGATCGCGGCTGTTCTGCCCCCCCCGATCAAATTCCGCCGCCGCGGGCGGCCACCACAATTGTCCATTGTCCATTGTCAATTGTAACGCGCCCCGTAAATCGCCCCCGCAAGGGGGCCGCATGTAGGGGGCGACGCCTCGGCGCCCCGTAAACCGCGCTCCGTTGGGCGCCGCCTGTAGGGGCCACCGTCCCCGGTGGCCCGTAAATCGCCCCCGCAAGGGCGCCACCTGTAGGGGCCACCGTCCCCGGTGGCCCGTAAATTGCCCCCGTAGGGGGCCACCTTGAAAGGAAGATGACCATGCATCCTGTGTTAGTGAAAGCCTTTGAGATCCGGGCCACGGTGGCCAAGCCCACCTTTATCGGCCAGGACGGGAAGGCCGGGCGGCGGCAGCTCATCGCCGTTACCGGCGGGGAGATCGTGGGCTTTGCCCTGCCCTTCAACGGCGTCGTCCTCCCCGACGGGGTGGACAGCCAGGTGGTGCGGCCCAACGGACGGGCGGAGCTCTCCGCCCGCTACGGCGTCCGCCTCAACGACGGGCGCAGCTTCTACATCCAGAACGACGGCATCCGCACCGTGCCCCCTGAGCACGTGGAGACGGTGCTGTCCGGCGGCATCGCCCCGGCGGAGGTCTACTACTGCGTGACGAAGCCGGAGTTCGAAATCTATGACGACAGCCTCAGCGTCCTGCAGGACAAGCTCTTCGTGGTCCACGCCACCCGCTTCCCGGATTCCATCCTGCTGGAGTATTATATGGTGGAGCTGGAGGACT
>CAMVOG010000021.1 GCA_947169005.1 uncultured Clostridia bacterium
TCGTACTGGTGATGCGGGAAACCGCCGGGTCGTCCGTGACGCCCACGGCCAGGCTCTCAATGTTGTAGCCCTTGCGGGTAAACAGCCTCGTCACCTGGCTCAGAACGCCCGCGGCGTTCTCCACCAGGACGGACAGGGTCTGCAGCTTCATCTCACTCATATCGTTTTCAGCCTTCCTTTCTCCAGCATGGGGGTCACGGCCTCGTCCTTATCCACGGGCACCACGATGAGCCCCCCTTTTCCCTTCTTCAGCAGCGCCGACAGGGCGGCGGCAAAGTCCTCTTCCGTCTCCGCCAGCCGCCCCTCCAGGCCGAAGGCGGCGGCGAGGCCCAGGTAGTCCGGCAGGCGGGACAGGGTGGTTTGGGAATAGCGCCGCCCCTCTCCCAGCCGCTGGCTCTGGCGCACCAGGCCCAGGGCGTGGTTGGCCATGAGCACCGTCACCACGGGCAGCCTCTCCCGGCTCTCGGTGGCAAGCTCCGTCAGATTCATGCCGAAGCTCCCGTCCCCGGTGACGTGGATCACGGGCGCTTCCGGCAGGCCCGCCCGGGCCCCCAGGGCGGCCCCCAGGCCGAAGCCCATGGCCCCGTAGCCCCCGCTGGTGAGGAGCTGGCCGGGCCGCCGGAAGGGAAAGGCCCGGCAGGTCCATAGCTGATGCTGCCCCACGTCCGTGGTGATGACGGCCTCGGGGCAGGTTTCCCCGATGCGGCGGACGATGCGCTCCGGGAAGCAGAGACCTTCGCCGCCCTCGCCCTCCCGCGGCTCCGTGAGCCAGCCGCCCCGCTTTTCGGGCGGGCAGAGGGGAGCCAGGGCGCGCAGGACCTCCCCCACGTCCCCCACGGCGTACAGGGCGGGCTCGACGTTCTTGCCGATCTCGGAGCGGTCGATATCCACCTGCAGGAGCTTTGCCTGGGGCGCGAAAGCGGAGGCCCTGCCCGTCAGCCGCTCGGAGAAGCGGCAGCCCAGGGCCAGCAGTACGTCGCACTGGCTCAGCGCCCGGTTGGCGGCGGCGCGGCCGAAGCTGCCCGCCAGGCCCAGGTTCAAGGGGTCCTCCGGCTCCAGGACGCCCAGCCCCATGAGGCTCGTGACCGCGGGCAGCTCCCGCTCCCGCAGGAAGCGGCGCAGGGCCTCGGAGGCGCCGGAGCGGACGACGCCGCCCCCGCAGAGGACTAAGGGGCGCTCGGCGGCGTTCAGCGCGGCGGCGATGGCCTCCACGTCCGCCCGGGAGTAGTCCCCGCCCCGTAGGGCCGCGTGGCCCCGGCTGCGGCGGGCCAGCGCCGGGCGGCGCTGCTGCTCGCTGAGGCTGAGAAATTCATAGTCCGCGGACTGGACCGTGGCGTCGTGGGTAATGTCCACCAGCACGGGGCCGGGGCGACCCATGCGGGCCACGGCGAAGGCCTCCCGCAGGACCGGGGCGATGTCCTCCGCCCGGTCAACCAGGTAGCTGCACTTGGTAATGGGCATGGAGATGCCCACGATGTCCACCTCCTGGAAGGCGTCCTTCCCCAGCAGCTCGGAGTCCACGTTGCAGGTGAGGAAGACCACGGGGGAGGAGTCCATAAAGGCCGCGGCAATGCCCGTGACCAGGTTGGTGGCCCCGGGGCCGGAGGTGGCGAGGCATACGCCCACCCGCCCGGTGGCCCGGGCGTAGCCGTCCGCGGCGTGGGCGGCCCCCTGCTCGTGGGCCGTGAGGATATGGCGGAGGCGTTTCCGCTCCCGATACAAGGCGTCGTATATTTCCAGGATACTGACGCCGGGATAGCCGAAGACCGTGTCCACCCCCTGCTCCAGCAGGCAGTCCACCACGATCCGCGCGCCCTTGCGTTTCATAGGCCGCTCCCATCTGCCGCCCGCGGCGGCGGAAAATGCGTTATTGTTTATTATATCACGCTCTCCCTTGAATTGCAAACCAAAAGGCCGGGCGCCGTTCCCGCTCTTGCGCATTTTTTGAAACGTGATATAATAAGTCGCAACAGAATCCTATTCCTTGGAAGGAGACGCACATGGAGCAAGAGGTACAACAGGTCCAGCAAGAGGTAGAGAAGCTGGGGAGCTGGTTTGGGACGATCAACCTGACCCGGCTGATCCTCAGCATCGTCATCATTGTCCTGGCGGCGGTGCTCTGGCGGGTCTTCCGCAAGGGCTTCAAGCGCTATATTACCCGCAGGGCGGAGGTCAAAAACGTGAAGGGGGCTCCCGCAGCGGGCACCTCGGTGGTCTACGGCGTGGTGAAGGGCCTGGTGATCCTGGGCGTCTTCCTCATCGTCATGCAGATAAACAATGTGAACGTCAGCGCCCTGGTGGCCGGGCTCGGCATCGCCAGCGCCATCGTGGGTCTTGCCTTCCAGGACCTGCTGCGGGACATCATCATGGGCCTGCACGTGGTCTCGGACGGCTTCTTTGAGGTGGGGGACGTGATCCGCTACGGGGACGTGGACGGCCTCGTGATTTCCTTCAACATCCGCACCACGAAGATCAAGGACATAGACAACGGCAATATTCTGACCATCTGCAACCGCAACATCACCGAGTCCATCAAGCTCTCCAATCTGCTTTTGATGAACGTGCCCCTGTCCTATGAGGAGGACTACCGCAAGGTCCACCGGGTGCTGACGGAGGCGGCCCGCAGGATCGGGGAGGTGGAGCAGGTGGAGCGCTGCGAATACATGGGCACCCAGGACTTCAAGGATTCCTCCATCTTCTACCGCCTGCATATCTACGCCCCGCCGGAGAAAAAATGGACCGTCTGGCGGGCCGCCCGCAGCATCCTCCAGGAGACCCTGGCGGAGGAGGGCATCACCATCCCCTACCAGCAGATCGACGTCCACGTGAAGGAGGACGGACAGATCGGGCTTATGCGCAAGGAGGAACAGACCATATGACGGAGAAAAAGAAGGGGACCGCCGGGGTGATCCGGCGCTATCTGCCCTACCTGCTGAAATACAAGAAGATCATGCTTTTCGATCTTCTCTGCGCGGCCCTCACCACGGTCTGCGATATCGTGCTGCCTCAGATCATCCGGCAGCTCACGAATGCCGCCGTGGACCCGGCCGTGACGCTGACGGTCTCGGCCGTGCTGCGCATGGCGGGCCTCTACCTGGTGCTCAGGATCATCGACGGCTTTGCCAACTACTACATGGCCAGCACGGGCCACATCATGGGCGTGTACATCGAAACGGACATGCGGCGGGACGCCTTCGCCCATCTCCAGCGCCTCAGCTTCAACTACTATTCCAACAACAAGGTCGGCCAGATCATGGGCCGCGTCACCAACGACCTTTTTGACGTAACGGAGTTTTCCCACCACTGCCCGGAGGAATTCTTCATCGCCGCCATCAAGATCGTGGCCTCCTTCGTGATCCTCTGCCAGTCCAGCGTGCTGCTGACGCTGATCGTCTTCGCCTGCGTGCCCGTAATGGGCGTGGTCTCCGTTTACCTCAATCTCAAGCTGCGGGCCCGCTTCCGGGAGCAGCGCCACCAGATCGGCGAGCTCAATTCCTCCATCGAGGACTCCCTGCTGGGCCAGCGGGTGGTGAAGGCCTTTGCCGCCGAGGAGCGGGAGAAGGCCAAGTTCGAGGAGGGCAACAAGGCCTTCGAGCGCATCAAGAAAAAGAGCTACTACGCCATGGCTGCCTTCAACACCAGCACCCGCCTTTTCGACGGGCTCATGTACCTGGTGGTCATCCTCTCCGGCGGCCTCTTCCTGGTCCATGGACGCATCAGCGCCGGTGATTTGGTCGCGTACGTTCTCTACGTATCCACCCTCATCGCCACCATCCGCCGCATCGTGGAGTTTGCCGAGCAGTTCCAGCGGGGCGTCACGGCGGTGGAGCGCTTCTATGAGATCATGGACACCCCCGTGGAGATCCAGGACGCCCCCGACGCGAAGGAGCTGAAGGTGACGGAGGGCGGCATCGAATTCGAGGACGTGAGCTTCGAGTACCCCGGGGCCCAGAAGGAGGTCCTGCGGAACGTCACCCTCTCCATCCGCCCGGGCGAGAGCCTGGCCCTGGTGGGCCCCTCCGGCGGCGGCAAGACCACCCTCTGCAATCTGATCCCCCGCTTTTACGACCTCACCGGCGGCCGCATTCTTATCGACGGTCAGGACATCAAGGGCGTCACGCTGGAAAGTCTGCGGAAGGCCGTGGGCGTGGTGCAGCAGGACGTGTATCTGTTCAGCGGCACCGTGGCGGAAAACATCGCCTACGGCAAGCCCGACGCCACCCCCGAGGAGATCCGGGAGGCGGCGCGGCTGGCGGGCTGCGACGATTTTGTGATGGCCCTGCCCGATGGCTACGACAGCTACGTGGGGGAGCGGGGCGTGAAACTCTCCGGCGGGCAGAAGCAGCGCATCAGCATCGCCCGGCTGTTCCTGAAAAATCCACCCATCCTCCTGCTGGACGAGGCCACCTCCGCCCTGGACAACGAGAGCGAGATCCTGGTGAGCCAGAGCCTGGACCGCCTGGCCAAGGGCCGTACCACCCTCACCATCGCCCACCGCCTCACCACCATCAAGAACGCGGACCGCATTCTGGTGCTGGGGAAGGACGGCATCGAGGAGGAGGGCAACCACGAGCAGCTTCTTGCCAGGGGCGGCATCTATTACCGCCTCTGGAACGGCATCGTCAGCGGGGAAACGCTGTGAACAATGGACGATTGACAATGGATAATGGACAATGGGCAATTGCGGCGTCCGCTTTGCAAAGCGCAAAACTTTACGGAGGGTATTGCAAAATCCCTACCAATGGGGTATACTATTCCATGCCCGCATAAACGGAGCGTTAAAACCGTAAACCGGCGGCCTTGCCGCAGACTGAATATTGGAGGCAGATCAAGATGGTAGAACTGAAGAGAGACACCCAGCTGGCTGACGTGATCGAGCTGGCGCCCGAGGTCATTCCCCTCTTTACCCGCATCGGGATGCATTGCCTGGGCTGCGCCCTGGCCAGCGAGGAGAATATCGAGCAGGCCTGCATGGCCCACGGCGTGGACGTGGACAGCTTCCTGGCCGAGTGCAACGAGGTCATTTCCGACTTCGCGAGCTGAGAAGATCAACGGGAGGGGGACGGTGTGACCGTCCCCCTTTTCTTTACGGAGGGTTCAACATGGCAGAACGCTTGCCGCCCCTGTCCCCGCGCCTGGCCGCCTGCGCCGCCCTGGTGGAGCCGGGGGCGCGGCTTATCGACGTGGGCACGGACCATGCCTATCTCCCCGTCCACCTGCTGCTGGCGGGGCGGGTGGCCGCCCCCGTCTGGGCCACGGACGTGAACGAGGGGCCCCTGGACCGGGCCCGCCGTACCGCTCTGCGGGCCGGGCTGGCGGAAAAGATGCTTTTTGCCCGCACAGACGGCCTCGCAGGGCTGGACCCGGCCTCCGCCGACACGGTGGTGATCGCCGGGATGGGGGGCGAGACCATCGCCGCCATCCTCTCCGCCGCGGCCCCCGGCTGGCGGAAGGGGCACCGCTTCATCCTGCAGCCCATGACCAAGGCCCCGGAGCTGCTCCGGGCCCTCACCCCTCTGGGCCTCGCCCTCACGGAGGACAGGCTGGTGCGGGAGGGGGAGACCGTCTACCGGGTGCTGGCGGCGGGGGAGGGGACCATGCCCGCCCTGTCGCCCCTGGAGCTGGAGCTGGGCCCTTCCCGCCCGGAGGACCCCGTCTATGCCGAGGCGCTGAAACGCCTGGTCCGCCGCCTGGAAAAGGCCCGGCAGGGCCTCAGCGGCTCGAAGAACGCCGACCCCGGGCGCCTCGCGGAAACGGAGGCGCTGCTGCGGGAAGCGGGAAAACAATGGACAATGGATAATGGATAATGGACAATTATGGTGTCCGCTGCGCGGATTATTTGATTTGTCCATCAAAACGAAAAGCGGCAATGTGCCGAAGGAGCTGAGCTTATGCCCACGATCCATGAAATCTATGAATATCTGAATCAAAAGGCCCCCGTGGCCTATAAGATGGACTTTGACAACCCCGGCTTTCTGGTGGGGGACGGGGCCTGGGAAACGAAGCGGGTCCTACTGGCCCTGGATATCACCGATTGGGTGGTGGAGGAGGCCGTGGAGAAGGGCGCGGGCCTCATCGTGTCCCATCATCCGCTGTTTTTCGGCCTCAAAAGCGTTTCCGGCCAGGAGCCCCTGGGGGCCCGGGCCGTGCGCATGATCGAAAACCGCGTGGCGGGCATCTGCATGCACACGAATCTGGACGCGGTAAAGGACGGGGTGAACGACGCCCTGGCCCTGGCCCTGGGCCTCGCGGAGATCGGCCCCCTGGAGGAGAGCGGCCGGGACGCAAACGGCGACTATTACGGCATCGGCCGGGTGGGGACCCTGCCCTATAATGACATGGTTACCATGCGCGATTTCCTGCCCATGGTGAAGAAGGCCCTCAAGGCCAACGGCCTGCGCTATCACGACGCGGGGAAGCCCGTTTGCAAGGTGGCCGTCGTCGGCGGCTCCGGCGCGGACTATATGAGCCAGGCCCTGGCCCTGGGCTGCGACACCTTCGTTACCTCCGACGTGAAGTACGATCCCTTCCTGAACGCCAAGCACCTGGGCCTCAACCTCATCGACGCGGACCACTTCTGCACGGAAAACGTCGTCCTCCCGGTCCTGGAGCGCTGGCTGAAAGATGCCTTCCCGACCCTGGAGGTCCTCACCAGCGAGACCCACGGGCAGACAAGTCAGTTTTTCGTGTGATTATGATTCGTTCAGAGGTTCCGGCGTAAGCCTTGCTTTTGACCCTCTCCGACAACAAAAAACGCGCGCGAGGGCGGCCCGCAGGCCGCCGTCTCTCGCTCTCTTATTTTGCGGGTACGGGAACGGGAACGGGTACGGCTTGTTTTGCTTCAATTTCCAAGCAAAACAAGCGTTTGCTTCGTTTGCTTCCTTTTTCCAAGCAAACGCGGCAACCCGTAGGGGCGCCCTGTGGGCGCCCGGTGCCGCACAGCGGCACACAGCGCCGACGGCGCTGGCGTCCTGCGGATGCAGGCGGAAAAGGCCGCCCCTGCGACGGCGTTGAATGTAATCGATGCGCGAAAATTAAAAGAGGGAACAGACCCGGCACAAAGCCGCGGCCTGTTCCCTCTTTTTAGTTCCGTATTTGTTTACGCGTCCTTCTTTTCCCCACAGATCAGCTTATACCCGATCGCGCATGCGACCCAGCCCAGACAGCCGATGAGGGCGGGGGCCGAGGTCAGGGCAAAGATAAAGAAATAGAAGTTGAAGCCCGCAAGGACGATGGCGGCGATCTCCAGGGCCTTGCCCTTCATCCCCCTTAAAACGCGGCGCTTTTTGGCCGCTATGGGAAGGACGAGGGACGCAAAAACGGCCGCTATGAAAAAGGGAATGGGGGCGAAGCCCGTTTGCCTGAACATGAGGGCATAGAGGGCCACGCCGAGCAGGCTGACCGCGAGGGCTATGACCGAGAGAACGGAAAGCGGCTTCGGCGCTGCCGCGCTTTCGGGCGCAGGCAGCTTTTGGCTTTCTTCCGGCATGGGACAAACCTCCTTTATGTCGCTTGTATGGATTCGGTGTCAAACCGCCCCGCCTCAGCTCAGCAGCTTGATCTTCTTCCAATACCCCTTGTTATACCGCAGGGCAAAGAGCACCGTGCGGGCGGTCTGGTCCGAGGCCTGGGCGATCCAGGCGCCCACGACGCCCAGGTGGAGCATATTGACCATGATGTAGCACAGCACCGTGCGGATGATGAGCACCGTCAGCAGCATGTAGACGGCCACGGCCTTGGTGTCCCCCGCGCCGCGCAGGACGCCGCCGATGATGAACTGCACCGACTGCACCGGCTGCAGGAAGGCCACGAAGAAGATGATGGAGGAGCCGAAGGCGATGACCTCCGCGTCCGTGGTGTAAAGCCCCACCGGCGGCCCCCGGAAGAGAATCATCAGAACCCCCAGCACGCAGGCCACCAGAATGCCCAGCCGCAGATTGCAGCGGCTGTAGTGCTGGGCCATATCCAGCCTTCTGCGCCCGATGCTCTGGCCCACCAGGGAGGTGGCGGAGACGGCGAAGGCCTGGCCCAGCATGAAGCTCATGCTCTGTATGTTCAGGCAGACCTGGTGCGTGGAGTACTGCACGGGGCCCAGCCCGGCCACCATACGGGTGAAGATGATAACGCCTACGCGCATGATGAGCTGCTCCACCATGGCCGGGATGCCCACGGTGACGAGGCCGCCGATGATCTCCTTATCAAACTGAAACAGCTCCCGGAGGCGCAGCCGCAGCCGCAGGTAATACTTGCCGGAGAAGGCGCAGCGGAAGGCCAGCACCGTGCCCACCAGCTGGCCGATGACCGTGGCGAGGGAAGCGCCTGCGGCGCCCATGGCCGGGCAGCCCAGATTGCCGCCGATCATGACCCAGTTGAGGAAGATGTTCACTAAGTTGGCGATCACGTTGTAGACCATGGCGGGCTTGGAGTTGCCCGTGCCCCGCAGGGCCGCCGTGATGGTAAAGGCCAGGGCTCCAGTGGGGAAGCCGATCATCTGGATCTGCAGATAGACGGTGCCCTGGTGCAGAATGTCCTCGGGCATGCCGCCGTTGGCCATAAAGCGCACCAGCGGGTCCGCCGTCCAGGTGCCGATGACGGCGCAGACAATGGAAATGGCCGCGGCGAAGACCAGGGCCTGCCGCAGAATGGTGTTGGCCTTCTCCTGGTCGTTGGCGCCCCTGGCCCGGCTCACCAGGGCCGTGGCCCCGGTGTTCAGCGCCATGATCATGCTGAGGAAGATGAACTTTGGCTGGGCCGCCAGGCCCACGGCGGAAAGGGCGTCCGTGCCCACGATGCGGCCCACCATCATGGTGTCCACCATGTTCACCAGCGAGCCCAGGAAGAGCTCGATCAGGCTGGGCCAGGCGATGCGCAGAATGTCCCGGTAGAGCTGGGAATTGGCGACCCCGTCGGGCAGCCTCCGCCGCTCCGCCCTCGTTTTCTGCCTGTCCTCCTCATAATAGTTTTCGCTGCCGAAGGGAAGCTCGTCCAGCGTCGTCGTAACGCCGCGGACCTTTCCCTGCCCCTGCTCCGCGGCCTCGGCCACGGTTTTTTCCTCTTTCATCCTTTCCTGACACTTCCTTATCTTTTTCTTTTTCCCCTCTATTGTACCATGATTTAAATCACAATGCAATGATAAGTGCATAATAATTATTCGGTAAATGATCGCAATATGGAATGGCCGCTGCAGCCGCAAAAAAATTTGCGTCGATCCCATTTTGCTGTTGGTTTTGGCGGATTCTTTGATTGCGCCTCTGCTAAGCTATGGATGGAAAGATCAGGAGGGGAGAAAGTCTTTGTTGCGCTTATGTTGCGCTCCGAAGGGTATAGTTTTAAACAATAATAGGCGAATTCCTCACCTTTTTCAAATGTGTGGGATAAATGGCGGCCTGCCGACAGATAGTTTATATATATTCTAACAAAATTGCTGTTTTCTTTTCCATAATGTTCTGACGTGTCCGCTTTGATATATTAATTTTTCTTATACGAAGAAAAACGCATTAAGAAATTGTAACGGTTTTCTTTTCCAACGGACGTGAAAACCGGTTTCAAATCCAAAGTAAAACCATTTATTTTTATAGGGGATATTATGCCCTTTTCTAAATCTGACCTTAAAGAAAATCTGCCCTTATAGAGATAAACGACTGGAAAGGAGGCGGGGGATTGTGGATGAATTGATCCAGGCGCAGCTGAAAAAGCTGCAGCAGGCGAAGCGGCGCCGCATCCGCTGGCTTTCAGCCTTTCTGGCGCTGGCCCTGCTGGTGACCCTGGTCACGACGGACGCCCTTACGCTGAACGGTGAGGCTCGGGTATATACCGAGCGGGTGCTGGACTGCTCTTACACGCCCCACGCCCATACGGCGGAGTGCTATAACGAGGCCGGGGAGCTGATCTGCGGCCAGGCGGACTATGCGCTGCATACGCACAACGCCGATTGCTATGATTATGAGGGCAAGCTGGTCTGCCTCCTGCCCGAGATCCCGGAGCATACCCACAGCGAGGCCTGCTATGAGGAGCGGCTGCTGCTGGTCTGTGAGGAGGACACGACGGGGCACGTCCACAGCGAGGCCTGCTACGACTGGCCCGAGGAAACGGTGCTGACCGAGGACGGGGAGGAGATCATCGTCCGGGCGGAGGAGCCCGTGCTGGTTTGCGGCCTGGCGGAGGGCGAGGGCGCCCATGTCCATACGGAGGACTGCTGGGAGCTGGAGCGCACGCTGACCTGCGGGCTGGAGGAGCATCAGCGGCATACCCACAGCGCAGAGTGCTATAACGAGGCCGGGGAGCTTGTCTGCGGCAAGCTGGAGGTGCCGGTCCATATCCACGGCAGCGGCTGCCTGAAAACGGTGGAGCTGAGCCAGGAGGAGGTCGCCCTGCGCGGTCTGGCGGAGGCCGAGGCGGCGCCCGCCCGGAGGCTGACGGGGGACTGGAGCGAGGACCTGCCCGCGGTGGCGGCGTCCCAGCTTGGCTATGTGGAAAACGCGGATGATCTGGGCCTTGGCGCGGACGGCGTCGAGCGGCCCTATACGGTATACGGCGACTGGTACGGGGACGCCTACGGTGCCTGGAACGGAGCCTTTGTGGCCTGGTGCCTGAACGAGGCCGGGATCCCGGCGGCGCGCTTTGCCCGCCACAGCGACCCGGCAGCCTGGCAGCGGGAGCTGGAGTTGGCGAAGAACTGGTTTGATCCCTTTGCGGAGGCCCCCCTGCCCGGAGACCTGGTGTTCCTGCGCCTTGGGGAGACCGAGGCTGAGGCAGAGACCCCGGCAGCGGATCACGTAGCCATCGTGACGGGCTTCGGCCTGGAGCAGAGCGGCGAGCTGATGCTGCGGGTCGTCGAGGCGGCGGAGGGCGAGGTGCGCGAGAGCGCCTATGCCGCGGGGGACGCCCGTGTGCTGGGCTTTGCCCGGCTGCCCCGGGAGGATGAGGACCCGGCTTACCCGGCCCAGGACTTTGAGGAGCTCTGCGGCGGCGTGCGGGTGACGGTCCGGGCGGAGAGCGGCGCCTTCCCGGCGGGCACGACGATGATCGTGACGCCCGTGGAGACGGAGGAAATTCTGGACGCGGTCAGCGGCGCCGTGGAGTCGGCGGCGGATGAGCTGCGTGTGCAGGCGGTGGATATCGCTTTCTATAATGAGGCAGGGGAGGAGCTCGAGCCCCTGCGGCCCATCCGCGTGACCATGGCGGCGGAGGAGATCGCCCAGCAGGAAAACCCCGTGGTGGTCCATGTGGACGGGGAGGGCCAGGCCCAGGTGGTGGAAACCAAGGTGGCCGCCCAGCTGGACGAGGCCCCGGCGGAGGATGAGCTTGTCTTCGACGCGGGCGGCTTCTCGGTCTATGCCATCGTGTATACGGTGGATTTCCGCTTTGCCGTGAACGGTAAGGAATTCACCTTCCACATCAACGGCGGCGACGGCGTTTCCTTCTCCGCCCTGGCGGAGCTGCTGGGCATCGCGGCGGACGATCCGGCCACAGAGGAAGACGAGCTGTGGGACTTTGTGACGAACGTGGAGAGCGTCGCCTTCTCCGATCCCGCCCTGCTGTGGGTGGGCGCGGTCCCGCAGGATATGAGCTTGGGCGAGCTGAAGCAGTCCGCCGGGCTGAGCTGCGCCTATTCCGCGGAGCTGACGGCGGAGCAGATCGCCGCCATGAACGAGGCCCCGCTGAGGGCGGGCGACTGGGCCCTGGTGAGCCTGGCCCCCTTCGACACCCGCGAGAGCCTTACCGTCACCATGACGGACGGCGAGGTCTTTACCGTCGAGGTCACGGACGCCCAGGAGGTCTCCGATGTGGAGGCTGCCACCATCGACGTCAACAAGAGCTATCTGATCTGCTATGAGGTGACAAGCGGCAATCAGACGACCTATTATCTGCTCAAAAACGACGGCACGGTCGACAGCGCGCATCACCCGGATACTGAGGGAGACACGGATGCGGCGCATAACTTTGAGCATCTAAACAGCACTTATTGCTGGAGCTTCAACTATATCTTCAAGGAAAAAGACGTTGAGCACAATCTTGAGAAAAACTATTATCTGATCCGGCCAATCGACAATAAGGCCAGGACCCTCACCCTGAACAATCCGGGCGAGGAGCTCGTTCAGCAGGGCAACAGCAACGTCGGCATTGTCTGGACCGAGGACGGCTTCATCCTGGAGGGCTACCACAACATTGCCGCCTCCGGGGAGGAGCCACACTATGTCCGGCTCGGCTTTGAAAACGGCGCATTCAAGGGCGTGGACGGCAAGGGCGTCAAGGTCCATATCTATGAAATGGACACCCTGCCCACCTACGATTATACGGTGCTTTCCGCGGACGAGACCCGCGGCAAGGTAAGCGTTGGGGGCGGCACGCCGCAGGCGTCTGTGGAAGCGACCTCCAACCATGATAAAATGAACGACGGGACCATTACCGCCACGCCGGTAGACCATAAGAATAACAATTTGAATCCCCAGCAGCAAGGCTATGGTCAGAACAAGTGGCTGTTCGATCACTGGGAGCAGGACGGCCTGCCCCTGGACCGCAACCAGTACCCGCAGACCATCGCGGCGGAGAAGCTGCCCATTCCCTTCAACGGCAGCAATCTGGTGGCCTACTTCAAGCAAAACCCGAATTATGTGGTTCCCATCAGCGAAAAGGAGCCCTCGTCTATCGAGGATATGACCCAGTGGCTGAATGAGCTTGAACATCGTGAGATCCCGCTGGAAGCCTCCGCGACGACTAAGACGGCTGAGGTCTTTGATTATGAGAACCGGATCTACCGCGTGGACCTGAGCACCAGGGCCAGCTTCCAGACCTTTGCGGGCAGCCTGGACATGGCCTTCTGTCTGGACGTGTCCAACTCCATGTATTTCCCCTCGAAGCTGGTGGAGACGACTTCCGCGACACGCGCCAATCCGATGCCCATTTATAAGATTAATAACAATAGTACTAATAAAGGCTGGCTCAATACGAGCAGAGGCTGGAACAATCCCTACTATCTGGTTGCCGACGCCTCCGGCACGGCCACGGTGTTCAGAATATACTACAAGGATGGATACTGGAAGGCCCAGGACGCCTCCAGAACGACGGAAAGCGAGAAGTCTTTTAGAATCGGAGTAGACGAATTTAAAACCAACTATGGTGAAAGCGAGAATTACCCGTTTTCAAAGGGCGATAACGATAACACTACCTACACCATCTACGACGCGGGTGATGACGGCAGAAACAGATTCTATTATCTGAACAACAGCTTTTCCAGCGGCTCCACTGACCTGAATACGATCGCGGGACTGTTGAAGGTCGCGGGCGACGAGAGCCCGAATGTCAATATTGCCTACAATACCTTTAACGGCAGCCTGGGCAGCCAGAGGCAGGATTTCCAGCCAGCCTCGACCCTGACGGTCAACCTTCAATATGCCAGCGGCGGCGGAACTCGCCCGGACCAGGCGTTTAACGACGCACAGAATTTTAACTGGACTGCGGACTACACAGTTGTAAATGGTGAACTAACGGAAACGGATCGCTATGTGATCCTGGTCACCGACGGCGCGCCGCAGGGTGGCACAGCGCCTTCTTCGGGTACGGTCGAAGATGCAGTCAGAGCCGCCGCTCAAAATCTGAAAAACAACAGCCATGTCAAGCTCATCACGGTTGGCCTGAGTCTGGATAAGGTCACTTCGGGCAAGCAGCTCCTCTATGATCTGGCGGACCTGGACGAAAACGGCGAAAAGATGTTTTATCTGGCGGAAAGCGCCAGCGAGCTGGGAGATATTTTCCGCCAGATCACAAAGACCCTCATGGAAAACGTGATCGTCTACGGCGACATTACCGACAAGGTCGGCGAGGCGTTCTATCTGGTGGATAAAGAGAGCGGTATGCCCCTGGGCGCCGATGACATGATCGATATTGAAGGAAATCTTACGACGGATAGCAACGCGGCGGCCGGAGTCGTACAGCCGGACGGCGTAACGGTCAAATGGCTGAATCAGCCCATCGATGCCACAAATGGCTGGCATGGCACCGTTTACGTGAAGGCCAAGGAGGACCTGATCGGCGGCAACGCCGTCAAAACGAATGCCGCTGACGAAGGAGAGAACGCGGCGAGGTTCGTGGCGACAAGCTACAAAGCGGGCAATAAAGCTCCTGTTCAGTTTGTAGATACGGATGAGGTTGATTATCTGACCCTTACAACCACCAAGCCTTCTCCCATGGTAAACGTCAACGAGCTCACCTTCACCATGGCGGAGACCGAGTGGACCGTTTACCTTGGCACCGGGGTCGATCCCGAAAAGCAGCTGAAAAAGCTCTTCGAGCAGGTCCTGGTGGAGCAGGTCGTCAATGAGGACGCCAGCCTGCACTACACCCTTTCCCCGAACAGTATCTCCGATGATCGGGAGAACGAAACCCACGGCACGGCCGCGACCTTCCCCCTGGCCCCGGTCATTCTGGATCGCATGTGGAAAGAGGGCGGAACGGAGTACGCGAAGTATTATACCCTGGAGGGCGGCAAGCCCGTTCTTAACTGGGATGTTTTCCTGAAGGATATCCTAAACGGCGGCGTCACCGTGCCCTATCATCGCTACGGCATCGAGGGCGAGAACAGCAACATCGTCGTCACGCTGGAAAAGACCACTACGCCCGCTTCCCTTGCAGGCGAGACGGCAGAGAACCCGATCCCTGCCCATGATACCACCGTCGTGGGCGAGGGCGTGGAGACCTATACTCTCACGGTCAAGTACAATCCGGACTACACGGTCCTGCCTCTTGGCCAGGGCGGAAATCCGCCCGACGTCGATATGCATACCGGCACCTATGGCTCCATGTACCAGGGCCACGCCACCGGCCGCGAGACCAGCGAGAACATCCACAAGATCAATGTGTACGCCGTTCCTCTGGACGTGTACAAGACGGACGACAGCGATCATCCTCTGTCCGGCGCGCTTTTCAGGCTCTACAGGATGGACGATGTGAACGGCGTCACGGTCAGCGAACTGGACAGCGCCCATAAGTATATTGAGGTTGCCTCCGCGACCTCCGAAGCTGACGGCGTAGCCCGCCTGAAGGATGGCGAGGGCAATGATTTTGGCCTGGTGAGTGAGGAAACCTATTATCTGATCGAGGCCCAGGCCCCGCAGAACTATACCAGGCTCAGTGACGTGTGGGTGGTTCAGCTTCAAACGGAGATCGGCGAATTCACCGATTTGGACGGAACGGTCATTCCTCCTGACAGGACCATGCCGGACGGTATTTCCGACGGCATGTACCCCTTCAACTGGGATGAGCGCGCCCGGGTCCTGGTGAACGGCAGCCCCGTGAAGGTCATCGCCAAGACTGTTACGGAAGAAGACGAGGGCGGAACCGGCGGAGAAACCGGAAGTGAAACCGGCGGAGAAACCGCGGGCGAAGCGCAGGTGGAGACCTTTGAGGTCGCGGACGGCTCTTACGTCTCCCATAAGGCGGCCGTTTCCTTCCGCCATACGGTCGTCAACAGCAAGGGCGGCGCGTTCGGCATCACGGTAAATAAAACCTGGGCGGACGAGCTTGCGCATAACCCCGTCACAGTCACCCTCTACCGCGTCAGCGAGAAGGGTCATGCCTGGGATGTGGGCGAGATCGTGCCCAGCACCTGCGCCGCAGAGGGCGTGATCAGGTATACCTGTCTTGTCTGCGGGGAAGAGCGGACAGTTGCTATCTCCGCAAAGCCGCATACGCCCGGCGCGCCGCAGCGCGAAAATGAAACGGCTGCTACCTGTACGGCAGAGGGCGGCTATGATGAAGTCGTGTACTGCTCCGTTTGCCACGCGGAGATTTCGAGAGAGACCCATACAATCCCCAAAACCGCTCATACCTGGGTCAATCGGGAGCTGACGCCGACAGATGCGAGTATGTGTTATGACACGGCGAATGTTTGCTCTGTGTGTGAGACCGTAGACGAATCAACCCGTGTGCACCATGAACATGACTGGGGCGAGTGGCAAGTCAAAACCCCGGCGCAGATCGGCGTACCCGGCGAAGAGACCCGTGTGTGCAACCATATCACAACCCATGTTGAGACGCGGGAGATTCCAGCGCTGCCGAATGATACGACGATAACTATCAGAAGCTATAGAACGGTGAGTGGGAACAATCAACTGGGGGGTTCTCGAACTACAGAAACAAGGTATTCGAT